>NZ_JAPFCE010000017.1:0-92008 GCF_026240895.1 Pseudomonas sp. DCB_AW | reverse complement strand
GCACCTGCAGACTGCAATGGTTCTACGATGCAGCAGGTAACAACACGCGCGAGCATCAGTGGCTGGATTATCTGGTCAAGCCACAGGTGGCCGTGTTCAAGCATGAGTACGATGCGCTTAATCAACGTATTGCCACGACCCGCCCCGATGGCCACCGGGTCAGCTGGCTGACTTACGGCAGCGGCCACCTGCTCGCGCTCAAACTCGATGACCAGGAGTTGATCAGTTACGAGCGTGACGACCTGCACCGAGAGATCGGCCGCGTGCAAGGTAATGGCCTGGTCCAGCGACAAACCTGGAGCCCGAATGGTCAGTTGCTGGAACAGACCCTGGTTCGGCAAGGTGAGTCCAAACGCATAGCGGCGCGCACCTATCGTTATGACGAAGCCGGGCAGCTATACCACATCAAAGACCTGAACCGTGGCGATCTGCGTTATCGCTATGACCCGGTGGGGCGCTTGCTTGAAGCCAGCCTTAACTACGAGAAGGAAACATTTGCCTTTGACCCAGCGAGCAACCTGCTGGACCCCGAGGCACCACCGGGTCCGAATCCACACTCGCCACGCAAATTGATGGACAACGTGCTGCGCAGCTACTGCGGCACCCAGTATCGGTACGACGAGCGCGGCAACCTGCTGGAGCGGATTGAGAACGGCAAGACAGGCAAGTTCACTTGGGACCTGTATGACCGGCTGCGGCGGTACGAGGATCACCGGTTGGTCGTCGAGTTCGGCTATGACGCGTTAGGCCGTCGTGTCTACAAGGACTCGCGCTCGAAGTACCGCAACCGGGTCCAGGCCGGACCGGTCTGGAACGAGAACGCGAGACGAGCACTAGATGAGGAGCTGGGCTGCGATCTGACCCTATTCGTGTGGGATGGCGACACCCTGGCGTTCGAACAGCGAGGCCGTGATGGCAAGGGGCAGACCACGCACTATGTATTTGAGCCCGGAACCTTTATTCCAGTGGTGCAAGGGGTGATGCATCACATTGAAGAAATGCTGCATCAGCCAATCTATGACTTCCCATATGATGTTAATCAAGATCCTGTCTGGCGGCACCAGGCGGCACCAAGGCCTACTGTGGCTTTCGCCTGGTATCAGTGTGATCAGCTGGGTACTCCCGTAGAGCTTACTGGCGAAGATGCGCATATTGCATGGAGAGGAAGCTACAAAGCTTGGGGACTGGCGCTGGAAAAGCGCAGCGATAAGGCGGCTTGGGCAAACATTCGAAACCCGCTACGCTTTCAGGGGCAATACTTCGATACCGAAACAAGCTTGCATTACAGCCGTTATCGGAACTATGAACCATCAACAGGGCGTTTCATTGCGAAAGATCCAATTGGTTTTCTAGGCGGATTTAATATTTACCAGTATGCAAACAACCCTATTGCCTGGACAGACCCTCTTGGGCTTACGCCGTGCAGAATATCGGCCACAAAGGAAAAATGCAAAGCCCTGATAGCAAAAATTTACGCAAAATCCGTCGGCCGAAAGGAATTTTCTGGAAGCAGGGGTTTACTCGAAAGAGTAGAGGACATGCGCGATGATAAGCATAATCTGTACCTTTTCGCCCGCACCAAAAACCAAGCCAGGCAACATGGTCAACTTGCAGGAAAAGGGTCTTGGGAAGGACACCAAGAGGCAGCAAACGATATCAAAATCGGACTAAATAATGACATAGAAAAGTTTGACAGCCGCGATTGCAACAAGCACTACAAAATACCTCACTCGATACGTAATTTAGCAAGAACTCCTATCCCACCCACCCCTACTAGGTAACGAAAAATGGCCAAGACATTTGACGAATTGATTTTCCTGTTAAGTACAGACTGCCTTGCTGCTGAAGTACTAGAAAGCTCAGACAAAGTCGAACTAAATTCGATCAAAGAAATAGCTCGCCACTCAGTAAAGACAATAATGAATGGCGAAAAAAACTACTACTTGTACGCCGACTTTTCTTTCCATAGACAGCGCAGCACGCAAGAGGTCTTTTTCAAAATGGCAAGAGAAAAAAATATACCGGAAGCCACTTTAAAAAAATTAACAGAATATATTGAAATCCTTGAAGGCATAACAGACTCACTAAGCACCGCACTTCATACAATAAGCTCAATCGCCAGCCACCTATATTGGCTCACCACAGATGAAATAGACTCAACAATAACAAATGAAACACTAGAGATAATTGCGGAAATCGAATCTATTGGGCTCGAAAGAAAATCGCACGTTTATGACTGGGAAGATGCGTGGTCCGAAACCGCATCAGAATGGGATAACTATATAAAATCACTGATGGATGGAATTGATGATGCACCGTATTTAACATTCATGAAAATAAAAAACTTTTCATCTCGACTAGATTTCCTTAATGCTTGGAAAGCACACCTTGGAGAAGAAAAATTCTTAACAATCAAAAATCTTATCAGAGCGGAAGGACATCTTAAACTGGATGAAATCAATCCTCCAGCAGCAGCAGAACTGGATAAAATCTTAAATACTCTATGACAAAAATACAACGTCTTTAAACGCTACTAGCCCCACAACCCATAAAGGTCCTACTGGCGAAAAATGTGCCCCAAGGGCATGCGGGGCTGGGTTGAGCGCCAAAGAGTCACGATGTCACATTATGTTTGCAGACACTGACTTAATCAGATTTAACGTCAAACCAAACACACAAACTAGGACCCCGACAACCGAACCTCAAGAGGCAGAAAAAAATGATGCCCCGCCAATCACAGAAGAAATAATTGAAACAATTATACACATAAATAAACTTATTACACTTAATGAGTTTGAAAGAGCAGAGAAAAACGATTGATCATTCAAGTCAAGCCTGCGCACTTACGAGCAGCACTCCATGAATATTTTAACAACAATTCACCATCCGACTTATCCCGCACACCTACACCTTCCAGACAACAAATACCAAACAACTCAATTCCGCTATTGCGGACCCTAAAAACCCACCCCCATCATCCTGGATGATTGAAGCCGACATCATCATCGATAAGTAACCGAGTGACCTAAGTGCGACTTACAACATGAACACAACCGATACAACAGCAAGAATAGATCTTTATGCAATCCTAACCCAATAAGCAACCAAAGTATCACCGCAAACCAAGACAGGATATAAACACCACCAAAACCCAAGACCGACAACATAAGGCATACCATATGAAAACCAGTCAGATGAGTAACCAAAAATGAGCATCGTAGTTCGTTTAGGCGACACAACCAATCATGACGGGCAAGTGATCGAGAGCATCCCGCACACCAACCTCTACAGAAAACCCATGGCCGGCAAAGGCAATATGGTTCTCTGCCCTCTGTGCAAAGACTAGTTCCCTATCATCGAAGGCAGTGACACGTACCGCGTCAACGGAGTACCCGTCGCCCTTGACGGCACGAAAACCGCGTGCTGCGCCACCTTGATTGCCAGCGCACCACACGGCAGCGTCCATCGCTGAGTCAACCTGGCCAAGTGGAGCAAGCGAACAACAGACACCCCGTCAGTATGTCTGTTGCCGCCGCTCCCGAGATAAAAATTGAGAGCTGATCAGACTGTTCTCCATAACGTAAATGTACGTGTACCGATGAAATGTCAACCCGGTCGCGCACTACAATTTAGCTATGCAAAAAAAGCAGCAACAATAGCGCCTAATTATCGGACAGTGGAGCACCACAAAGATGCTCCACCCCACACCACCATCAGCCAAACAGCCTGGCAACACACCCCAGCTTCTTCTTGTACGACCGCCGCGCCTCCAGCGCCTGCTCCAGGCTCACCGGCAAAAACCGCGCCTGCTGATTAGGCTGCATCTGCCCGACCAGGTCCAGGTCGGCACTGATCACGGTGCCGATCATGGCGTACCCGCCTCCGGACACCGCATCGCGGTGCAGAATGATCGGCTCCAGCCCCGCCGGCACCTGGATCGAGCCGATCGGGTAGCAGCTGTCGACGATGTTCGAGGGGTCCGAGCCGGCGCCAAACGGCTGCTCACGCGGCTGGAAACTCAATGGGCTGCCGCCTTTGTAGCGGTAGCCGATTCGGTCTGCCTCGGAGCCGACGGTCCACGCCTCGGTAAAGAAGCGCTGCGCTGCTGCGTCAGTCAGTCGATGGAAATACAAGCCTGGGACCACCCGCAACACCACTTCGCCACCCAGCGACTGTCGCAACGCCATCGGCAGGCTTGCGCCGGCGCGGGTCTTGCCGCTGGGCACACCGACTGGCAGCACATCGCCTGCCAGCAACTTTCGCCCATGGTGCCCACCCAAGGCCCCCAGCGCGTAGGTCGATCGGCTGCCGAGCACCTCGGGCACATCGATACCCCCGGCGACGGCCAGGTACGCCCGGGCACCCGCCGTGGGGAAACCGAAGCGCAACACCTGCCCTGCCCTGACCGCGAACGCGGTGTCGGGGCGCTGCTCACGGCCGTCGAGCAATGCCGGCATCTGCGCGCCGCACACTGCCACCAGCGCATCCTGCTGGAACTCAAGTTCTGGGCCCACCAGCGCGCATTCAAGCCCCGCGGCGCCTGCCGGGTTGCCGACCAGATGGTTGGCTGCGCTCAAAGCGTACTGGTCAAGCGCCCCGGAAGGCGGAATGCCCAGGTGGTAATACCCCTCGCGACCGAGGTCCTGTACCGAGGTTGCCAGGCCGGGTTTGAGTACCTTGATCATGCCAGCACCTCCTGCAGCGTCTTGGGGTAGCCGACTGGGTCGGCGAGGAAGGCATCCAGGGAGAACGCCACCGGACGAATGCGCAGGTTGAAGCAACCGTCTTCCACATCCGCCACCGCCTGGTCATAGGCGCGGCGGTCGATCGGCTTGAACTGCACGATGTCACCCGGGCGGAAGAACACCATGTGCGCCTTGAGGTAGGCCAGCGTCTGTTGCGGGTCGTAGATCGGTGCCGGGGTGACGCCAAACATCTGGTAGCCCCCCGCCCCGCGCACCGAGTAGATGCAACCGAAGCAACCGCCATGGCCGAGGGTCAGCTTGGGCGTGTCGGTGCGTGGGCGCAGGTACTTGGGCACCTGCAGTTGCCGCTCGCGCTCGACCATCTGGAACATGAACGGCAGGCCGGCGACGAAGCCGACCATCGACACGAACCAGGGTGCGCCGCTGTGGGCAGCGATGAACGCCTCGACATCGGCCAGGCCGTTGACCCGCGCCGCATACTCAAGGTCGGTGCTGCTCGGGTCCTGGTGGCGATCGCGAAAACGCATTAGGGTTTCGTGGGTCCAGGGGTCGTTGTACAGCACCGGGATTTCGATGATGCGGGTGTGCAGCGAGCGCTCGGCCACCGCCTCTGCCTCGGCGCCGCGTACGGCTTCGAGCAGGGCCTCGGGGGCAATACGGTCAGGGTCGAAGCGGATCTGGAACGACGCGTTGGCCAGGCACACGTCGAGGACGCCCTCCAGGCCAAGCCGTTCCACCGCGCGGGTGACGGCCATGCCTTTGAAAAAGGCCTCCAGCGACATGCTGTCACTGACTTCGGCAAACAGGTGCTCGTCGGCACCGAAGCTGTAGCGGATCGGGGTAGAAGCAACCGGCTCGGCCATGACTGTTCCTTTTCTTGGAATCTTTATAGAAAGGCAGGCGAAATCAAATCGATGCAGCGGCCCCGGCCTAGGTGCGCCAGGTGCCGGTAAAACTCAGCGTGGCGCACGCACCTCGATACCGGCCTGATCCAGCGCCTTGCGCGTTGCCTCGACCAGGTCGAGCGCGCCGGGGGTATCGCTGTGCAGGCAAATGGAATCGAACGTGATGGCCAGGTCCTGCCCCTCGACCGTACGCACCAGGCCTTGCTGGCAAGCGCGCAGCACGCGCTCGGCGACGGCCTCGGGTTGGTAGCCGCGCACGTTGCGGGTGAACACGATGGAGCCGCTCATATCGTACTCGCGGTCGGCATAGAACTCGCGCACCACCGGCTGGCCAAGTTCTTCGGCAATACGGCAGATCACCGAGCCTGGCATGCAGTACAACAGCAATTGCGGCTCGACCACGCGCAGGTTCTGCACCAACAGCCGGGCCGCCACCTCATCGCGCGCCAGGTGCATGTACAACGCGCCGTGGGGCTTGATGTGCTGCAAGGTCACACCTTGCGCACGGGCGATTTCACGCAGCGCACCCAGTTGATACAGGATGTCGTCGACCAGCTCCTGGGCGGTGGCATTGATGTGCCGGCGGCCGAAACCGACCAGGTCACGAAAGCCTGGGTGTGCACCGACGCCCACGCCCAGCGCCTTGGCCCGCTCGACGGTGCGGCGCATGGTGCCGGGGTCGCCGGCATGGAAGCCGGTGGCGATGTTGGCCGAGCTGATAAAAGCCATCAGCTCGTTGTCGACGCCATCACCGATGGTCCACGGGCCGAAGCCCTCACCCATATCCGAATTGAAATCCACCACCTGCATGAACGTATCTCCTGGCACTTGTGACTGCATGCAAGCCACGTTAGATTTTCCACACCCCCTTGGGAAGATCTATAAACAGATAGGGTGTCTTCTGAAAATCAGATACACCGGGAGCCAACCGTGTCATTGACCCTGCGCCAGGTCCGCTACTTCGTCGCCACTGCCGAGATCGGCCAGATTTCACAGGCGGCGATCCACCTGAACATTTCCCAGTCGGCGGTGACCACTGCAATCAAGGAACTCGAGGCGATGCTCGGCGTGCTGCTGTTCCAGCGCTCGGCCCAGGGCATGAGCCTGACCGAGGCGGGCCGGCACTTTCTGAACCGCGCCTACGTGATTTTGCGCAGCGTCGACGATGCGCTGAACAGCCCGCTGCCAGACGTGCGCGCCAGCGGCCTGCTGCGCCTGGCGGCGAGCTATACGGTGATTGGCTACTTCTTGCCACACCACCTGCAACGCCTCGAACACTGGCACCCGGACGTGACCCTGGAAGTGCATGAGCAGGAGCGCAGCGCGATCGAGCAAGGGCTGCTGGAGGGGCGCTTCGACATGGCGGTGGTGCTCACCGCCAACCTCACCCACCCGGATATCGTCTCGGAAACCCTGTTCAACTCCGAGCGCCGGCTGTGGCTGCCCGGCCACCACCCGCTGTGCGAGCGCTCGGCGGTGAGCCTGGCCGATGTGGCCAGCGAACCGTTCATTCTGCTGACCGTGGACGAAGCCGAACAAAGTGCCATGCGTTACTGGGAGCAGGCCGGGCAGCGGCCCAGCGTGCGCGTGCGGACCAGCTCGGTGGAGGCTGTGCGCAGCATGGTCGCCAATGGCAGCGGCGTGGCGATCCTCTCTGATTTGGTGCACAGGCCCTGGTCGCTGGAGGGCAAACGGATCGAGACGGTGACCATCAGCGACCCGGTCACGCCGATGAGCGTGGGCCTGGCCTGGCATCGCGAGCGGGCGTTCAGCCCGGCGATGCAGGCGTTGCGCAACTACTTTCATGGTGCATTTCTGGCACCGCAGCAGTTGTCGGCGCGGCGTTGAACCGGGGGGCTGCTTTGCAGCCCAATCGCCGGCAAGCCGGCTCCCACTGGGGCGACGCAAGCTTGAAGATTGCAGCCACTCCGTTTCACGCCGAACGTTCCGCCTGCAACGCCGTCATAACTGTGGCCGGTGCCGACACGCAGAGAGGACGCGAGATGACCCAACCCGACCCGTCATACATCAAGTGGCTCGAAGACCGTTCCATGCTCAAGGCCTCCCAGGAACGGGCCCGCCTGTATTCGGGGCAATCGCGCCTATGGCAGAACCCCTACGCCGAAGCCCAGCCCCGCCGCGCCACTGAAATCGCCTCGGTGTGGCTGACGGTCTACCCAGACGCCATCATTGCCCCGGAGGGCGGCTCGGTGCTGGCGGCCTTGGCCCACGAGGCGCTGTGGAAGCGTTTGTCGGAAATTGGCATACAAGGCGTGCACACTGGCCCGATCAAACAGTCCGGCGGCGTGCGTGGCCGCGAATTCACCCCCAGCGTGGACGGTAACTTCGACCGCATCAGCTTCGACATCGACCCGCTCTACGGCAGCGAGCAGGACTTGATCCAGATGAGCCGCATGGCCGCTGCGCACAACGCTGTGACCATCGATGACCTGATCCCTTCGCACACCGGCAAAGGTGCCGACTTCCGCCTGGCTGAGCTGGCCCACGGGGCCTACCCTGGGCTCTACCACATGGTCGAAGTGCGCGAGGAAGACTGGCCGCTGCTACCCGAGGTGCCCGCAGGCCGTGATGCGGTCAACCTATTGCCGGCTGTGTGCGACGAGCTCAAGGCCCGCCACTACATCGTCGGCCAGTTGCAGCGGGTGATCTTCTTCGAGCCTGGGGTCAAGGAGACCGACTGGAGCGTCACCCCGCCCATCACCGGCGTCGATGGCAAGACCCGGCGCTGGGTGTACCTGCACTACTTCAAGGAAGGGCAGCCGTCGCTCAACTGGCTCGACCCAACCTTCGCCGCCCAGCAGATGATCATCGGGGATGCCCTGCATGCGCTGGACTGCCTGGGCGCGCGGGGCCTGCGCCTGGATGCCAATGGTTTTCTCGGGGTGGAAACGCGGCTCCAGGGCACCGCCTGGTCCGAAAGCCACCCGCTGTCGATCGTCGGCAACCAGTTGATTGGCGGCATGATTCGCAAGGCGGGCGGGTTCAGCTTTCAGGAGCTTAACCTGACAATCGACGACATAGCCCAGATGTCCACGGGCGGCGCCGATCTGTCCTATGACTTCATCACCCGCCCCGCCTACCAGCATGCACTGCTGACCGGTGACACCGAGTTCCTGCGCCTGATGCTCAAGGAAATGCACGCGTTTGGCATCGACCCGGCTTCCTTGATCCACGCCCTGCAAAACCATGACGAGCTGACCGTCGAACTGGTGCACTTCTGGACACTGCATGCCCACGACATGTACCTGTTCAAGGGCCAGACCCTGCCTGGCAGTATCTTGCGCGAGCACATACGCGAAGAAATCTATGAGCGCCTGTCTGGCGAACATGCCCCCTACAACTTGCGCTTCGTCACCAATGGCATCAGTTGCACCACTGCCAGCCTGATCACCGCCGCGCTGGGTATCCGCGACCTTGAGCAGATCGACGCAGCGGATATCGAGCGCATCCAAAAAATCCACCTGCTGCTGGTGATGTACAACGCCATGCAGCCCGGCGTGGTCGCACTGTCCGGCTGGGACCTGGTCGGCGCCCTGCCCTTGCCTGCCGAGGCGGTGGCCGAACGGATGCTCGATGGCGACACCCGCTGGATCCACCGTGGCGGCTACGACCTGGCCGGGCTCGCCCCCGACGCTGAGGCGTCGGTGCGCGGCATGCCCCGGGCGCGGGCGCTCTACGGCAGCCTCGACAGCCAGCTCGAGAGCAGCGACTCGTTCGCCAGCAAGGTGAAAAAACTGCTGGCCGTGCGCCAGGCCTACGGCATCGCCACCAGCCGCCAAGTGTTGGTGCCCGAGGTCAGCAGCCCCGGGTTGCTGGTGATGGTGCACGAGCTGCCAGCGGGGCGCGGCATCCAGATCAGCGCACTGAACTTTGGCCAGACGGTCATTGCCGAGGAGCTGCTCTTGACCGGCTTCACACCGGGAACGGTGGTGGACATGATCAACGAGACGGTCGAGGGGGATTTGACTGAAGATGGGCGCTTGATGGTCAACCTGGAGCCGTACGAGGCGCTGTGCCTGCGCATCGTGAGCAGCAGCGGGCATGTTTGAAGGGCGGCGGCCGCCTTGCTTTTACCGCTTCAGAGGCATAGTTTCCGGGGGACTTCATTTTCCCGTGCCCAGGAGCAATTTCCATGTACACCGGCATCGTCCAGGCCGTTCGCCCGCTGCTTGCTGTGACCCCTTACCCAGGCCACCGGCAGTTCACCGTCGACCTCACCCCTGAACTGCTCGACGACCTCAAGATCGGCGCCAGCGTCAGTGTCGAGGGCACGTGCCTGTCCGTCACCGAGATCGACGGCACCCAGGTGAAGTTCGACGCCATGAATGCCACCCTCGAACGCACCAACCTGCGCTGCCTGACGGCCGGCCAAGGCGTGAACATCGAGCGCTCGGCGAAGATGAACGCGGAGGTTGGCGGCCACCTGATGGCCGGGCACATCGCCACCACCGCCGAGATCGTCGAACAGGTGATCGAAGAGACCGGTGCGTTCATCCGTTTCCGCATGCCAGCGCAATGGGCCAAGTACGTATTCCCCCGCGGCTTCCTGGGGGTCAACGGTTGCAGCCTGACCGTCGCCGATGTCGATGACAATGTCATCACCATCAACCTGATCCCCGAGACCTTGCGCCAGACCACCTTCGCCCATTACAAGGCCGGCGAGCTGCTCAACATCGAAGTGGACCACCAGACCATGGTGCTGGTCGATGTGATCGAGCGAACGCTCAAGGGCACGCTGGCCCGCGAAACACTGCCGCGCTGAGCATGCTGCCCAACGTACTGCCCGCCCGCAACGCACGACGGCTGAAGCTGCAGGCCCTGCGCGGTCGCGTGGGCCTGGGGCTGGTTGCCGCGCTGTCGGTGCTGGCTGGCATGACGGATGCTATCGGCCTGCTGGCGCTGGGTGATTTCGTGTCGTTCATGAGTGGCAACACCACCCGTCTGGCAGTGGCCATCAGCGAGGCGGACCTGGCCATGGTGCTGCGCTTGAGTGGCGCGGTGCTCGGCTTTGTCGCAGGCAATGCGCTGGGGGTGATACTGGCCCGGGCTTGCCGACGCCGCGCCTGGCCGGTGCTGCTGGTGGTCGCCGTACTGCTTGGCATGGCGGCGGCCTGGCCCCTGCCCGCCACGTTTCCGGCGCTGCTGGCAGCGACGCTGGCGATGGGCATGATCAATGCCGTGGTCGAACAAGTGAATGGCCTGCCGATCGGCCTGACCTATGTCACCGGCGCCCTGTCCCGCTTCGGCCGCGGCTTGGGGCGCTGGTTGCTGGGCGAGCGGCGCAACGGCTGGCGGGTACAGCTGGTGCCTTGGGCTGGCATGCTGCTGGGCGCCGCACTGGGCGCCTGGCTTGAGCACCAACTGGGCCTGCAGGCGCTGGCAGGCAGTTGCGCGCTGGCGTGCCTGCTGGCCTTGGTGACACGGTTCATTCCGCGCTCTTGGCAACGCGGCTACATGCCGCGTTGATCAAACGCTGCGGGTAGCGCCGAAAAACCCTCGGCCCGTCCCTTAATCGATGCGCGGGTGTTGCTGCACCAGCAATTTGCGCTTGGCCTCAAGCTCGGCGATCTGCGTGTCGATGTCCTCGATCTTCTGCTCGATATTGTCGTGGTGCTCCTGCAACAGCTCGCGCGCTTCATCGATGTCCGACGCGGCAGGCGCTGCGCCGCGCAGCGGCTTGTTGGCGGTCTCTTTCATGGTCAGGCCCGTGATCAGGCCGATGGCCGCGATCACCATCAGGTAGTACGCCGGCATGTACAGGTTGCCCGTGCTTTCCACCAGCCAGGCCGCCAAGGTCGGGGTAAGCCCCGCGATCAGCACCGAGATGTTGAAGGCACTGGCCAACGCGCTGTAGCGGATATGCGTGGGGAACATCGCCGGCAACGTCGACGCCATCACGCCGATGAAGAAGTTCAGCAGCACCGCAATGATCAACAGCCCGGCAAAGATCAGCCCGAGCGCGCCGCTGTTGATCAGCATGAAGGCCGGGATGGCCAGCGCGAACAGACCGACACTGCCGACCATGATGAAAGGCCGGCGGCCGAACTTATCGCTGAGCAGGCCGATGATCGGTTGCACGAACAGCATGCCGACCATGATCGCGATGATGATCAGCACCCCGTGGTCTTCGCTGTAATGCAGGTTGTGCGACAGGTAGCTGGGCATGTAGGTGAGCAGCATGTAGTACGTGACGTTGGTGGCGATCACCACGCCAATGCAAGTCACCAGGCTGCGCCAGTGTTGGGTGGCGACTTCCTTGAACGACACCTTGGGGCCGGAGGCCAGGCCTTCGCGGTCGCCCTGCTCAAGCTTCTCCACGTGTTGCTGGAACGCCGGTGTTTCTTCCAGTGCGTGGCGCAGGTAGAGACCAATGATGCCCAGCGGCAGGGCCAGGAAGAACGGCAGGCGCCAGCCCCACTCAAGGAACTTCTCCTCGCCCAGCACGGTGGAAATCAACACCACCACGCCTGCGCCGAGCACAAAGCCTGCGATCGAGCCGAAATCCAGCCAACTGCCGAGGAAGCCGCGTTTGCGGTCGGGTGCGTACTCGGCAACGAAAATCGACGCCCCGGTGTATTCACCGCCCACCGAAAAGCCCTGGGCCATCTTGGCCAGCAACAGCAGGATGGGCGCCCAGATGCCGATAGTGGCGTAAGACGGTATGAGGCCGATGGCAAAGGTGCTCAACGACATGATCACGATGGTCGCGGCGAGAATCTTCTGCCGGCCGAACTTGTCGCCCAGGGCACCGAAGAACAACCCACCCAGCGGGCGAATCAGAAACGGTACCGAGAACGTCGCCAGGGCGGCGATCATTTGCACACTGGGGTCGGCGTTGGGGAAGAACACCTTGCCGAGCGCGTAAGCGACGAAGCCATAAACGCCGAAGTCGAACCACTCCATGGCGTTGCCAAGTGCGGCAGCGGTGATCGCTTTGCGCATCTTGGCGTCATCGACGATGGTGATATCTTTCAAGCCAATTGGCTTGACGCTTTTCTTGCGAGATTTCATGCCCATTTCCTTGTCACTGAATGCTCTATGGCATCAGAGACAAAGGGACACAAAATAATTCAGCGCTTAGTAAATTTTTTGTGGCTAGAGGCCATCTGCGGGTATTCGCGGCTCTTGGAGGGCCGCGAATACCTTTTACTGATCAGATGCCTTCGCGGGCCAGGTCCATGGCGAAGTAGGTCAGGATCAGGTCGGCACCGGCGCGCTTGATGGCACCGATGCTCTCACGCACC
Source organism: Pseudomonas sp. DCB_AW (assembly GCF_026240895.1). Lineage (NCBI taxonomy): Bacteria > Pseudomonadati > Pseudomonadota > Gammaproteobacteria > Pseudomonadales > Pseudomonadaceae > Pseudomonas > Pseudomonas sp. DCB_AW. Next base: position 79,132 of record NZ_JAPFCE010000017.1, on the reverse strand, counting down.
ACACGCCCTTCGTCGATGGCACCGGCGAGGCCGCCGAACTTGATCATCGCGTACTCGCCACTGACCTGATACGCCGCCAGCGGCAGGCGCGAGGCCGCGCGGATGTCGGCGATCACGTCCAGGTAGGCACCGGCCGGCTTGACCATCAGCACATCGGCCCCTTCCTGCTCGTCGAGCAACGATTCGCGCACGGCTTCGCGGCGGTTCATCGGGTTCATCTGGTAGCTCTTGCGGTCGCCTTTGAGCGCAGTGCCGCCCGCTTCGCGGAAGGGGCCATAGAGCGACGAGGCGAACTTGGTCGAGTAGGCCATGATGGCGGTGTCATGGAAGCCTGCGGCATCCAGAGCGCCGCGAATCGCCTGGACCTGGCCGTCCATCGCCGCCGATGGCGCGATGAAGTCAGCACCGGCTGCGGCCGCGACCACGGCCTGCTTGCCCAGGTTGGCCAGGGTGGCGTCGTTGTCCACGCCGTGGTCGTGCACCACGCCGCAATGGCCATGGCTGGTGTATTCGCAGAAGCAGGTGTCGGACATCACGATCATTTCCGGCACGGTGTCCTTGCAGATCCGCGCCATGCGCGCCACCAGGCCGTTTTCGTTCCAGGTGTCACTGCCAACCTCGTCCAGATGGTGCGAGACACCAAAGGTCATCACCGACTTGATGCCGGCGCGGGCGTAGCGCTCGATTTCCTGCGCCAGCAGCTTTTCAGGGATGCGGTTGACGCCAGGCATGCTGGTGATCGGCACGAAATCGTCAATGCCTTCTTCGACGAAGATCGGCAGGATCAGGTCTTCAAGGCGAAACTCGGTTTCCTGGAAGATCGAGCGCAGGGATTCGTTCTGGCGCAGACGGCGCGGACGAACGGAGGGGAAACGGTTGGACATGACAGCTCCAGGGAATATGGACGGCGTACACCATATGCCTGTTGAGCTTCAGTGAAAAGGCTGAATGACGAGATTGTGTCTTGCGGTGGGGGTAATAGCGGGAGTTTGCAGCGCGTGTGCCGGCCCCTTCGCGGGTAAACCCGCTCCCACAGGGGTGGGGGCGCCCATCAGGTACAGCGCTTTGGGTAAAAGCGGCGCTGTACCTGTGGGTGACTGTTTACTGCAACCAGGGCGGTGGCGGTTCTTCGCCCTTGACCGGGCCGCGCTCGGCATCGGCCAGCGCCGCCCGGCGGCGGGCGTCGTCGAGCCGTGCGGCGTCGATTTCACGCAACACGCCATCCACATCGGCAGCCTCGTCATCCTCCTCGTACTCGCCGGTCAGCGGGCTGTCCGGTTTCAACTCGCCGGCCTCGTACAACGCCCACATTTCCTGCGCGTAACGGGTGCTCTTGAGCTCGGGGGCGAAGCGGCCGAAGTACAGCGCCATGTTGCCCACATCACGTTGCAACATGCTGAACGCATGGTTGTTACCGGCCGCATCCACCGCCTGCGGCAAGTCGATGATCACCGGGCCTTCCGGGCCAAGCAGCACATTGAACTCGGACAAGTCACCATGCACCAGCCCCGCGCACAGCATCAACACGATCTGGCGGACGACGAATGCATGGAACTCGCGGGCCTCGTCGGCTTCCAGGTGCACGTCGTTCAGGCGTGGCGCGGCATCGCCATCGGCGTCCGTCACCAGTTCCATCAACAGTACGCCATCCTGGAAATCATAAGGCTTGGGCACCCGGACACCGGCACTGGCCAGGCGGAACAGGGCCGCCACTTCGGCGTTCTGCCAGGCATCCTCGGCCTCTTTGCGGCCGTACTTGGAGCCTTTGGCCATGGCCCGGGCCTGGCGGCTGTTGCGGACCTTGCGGCCTTCCTGGTACTCGGCGGCCTGGCGGAAGCTACGTTTGTTGGCTTCTTTGTAGACCTTGGCGCAGCGCACTTGGGTACCGCAACGCACCACGTAGACGGCTGCTTCCTTGCCGCTCATCAAAGGTCGCAGTACTTCGTCGACCAGGCCGTCTTCGATCAGGGGTTCGATTCTTTTTGGAGTCTTCATCAGGCTTGAGTTCTGGGGTCCTGTGGCCGAGCCGTGGAGGTGGCGGTCATCCTCTCACAGCCTGATGGATCTTGCTCGTCTGTGATGCAACGTTCGTCTGTTCAGGGTGTTTCGGGCGCCTAGGCGCCCTGCCCCACAGCACTGCCTTGCGCCACCCGCGCCCGTCGGCGGGTGATCAACAACCCCGAGCACACCACGAACACCGCCAGCACCATTGTCGAAACCACTTCAAGGCGATGATCCGGGCGGAACAGCATCAGCACCAGCACGCTGCTGATGAACAGGATCACGCCCCAGGTCAGCCACGGGAACAGCCACATGCGGTAGCTCAGCGTCTTGCCCTGGGCGGTCAGGCGCTTGCGCAGGCGCAGCTGGGAAATGGCGATAACCAGATAAACCAGCAAGGCAATGGCGCCGGAGCTGGCCATTAGGAAGCCGAACACCTTGGCCGGCACCAGGTAGTTGGCGATCACCGCCAGGAACGCCGCCCCGGTGGACAACAGCACCGCGACAATCGGCGTACCGCTGCGGCTGGTCACCTGGGCACAGGCCGGCGCGTCACCCCGGCGGCTCAACGAATAGACCATGCGTGAGGCGGTGTACAACGACGAGTTGAGGCAGCTGGTCACCGAAGTCAGCACGACGAAGTCGATGATGGCCTTGGCATGCGGCACGCCGAGCGTATCCAGCACCGTGACATACGAGCCTTCAGTGGCCAGCCGTGGGTCGGTCCAGGGCACCAGCGCGATGACGATGAAGATCGACAGGATGTAGAACAGCGTAATCCGCCAGATCACCGAGTTGGTGGCCTTGGAGATGTGCTTGCCCGCCTCGTCGGACTCTGCAGCGGCAATGGTCACCACCTCGGCCCCAAGGAACGAGAACATGGTGATCAGCATGGCGCTGAGCACCGCGCCAAAGCCGTTGGGCATGAACCCACCGGTATCCCACAGGCGCGAAACACCGCTGACACCGGAGCTGGGCAGCAGGCCGAAAATGGCACAGGCACCCAGAATGATGAAGGCGACGATGGCAATGACCTTCACCAGCGCCAGCCAGAACTCGAATTCACCGTAGTTTTTCACGCTGAACAGGTTGGTGGCGGTCAGCAGCAGCGTGATCACCAACGACAATACCCAGATCTCCATCTGCGGCACGTAGGTGTTGATGATGGTGGCGGCAATGTTGGCTTCGATGGGGATGATCAGCACCCAGAACCACCAGTACAGCCAACCGATGGTGTAGCCGGCCCACTTGCCGATGGCAAGGTCGGCATAGGTGGAGAACGAGCCGGTGTCGGGCGAGGCGACTGCCATTTCCGCCAGCATGCGCATCACCAGCACCACCAACCCGCCGGCCAGGATATAGGCCAGGATGGTTGCAGGCCCGGCTTCGGCGATGGCCCGCCCAGAGCCAACGAACAGGCCGGCGCCGATCACCCCGGCAATGGACAGCATGGTGACATGCCGCGATTTCAATCCATGACTCAAATTGTTCTTGTCTGTTTGCATGGTCTTACCTTCTTATTCTTGTCATGCCCGCGCTAAGCCGTCAGCACGCATGGCTAGCGAACGCGGGCGCGAAAAAGCCCGCCCTGCCCTAAATGGTGAGTAGGGCAAGGACGGGTTGAGTAAAACGAAACGCAGATCCGCCGGGGTTAGCTGCCGCCTCAGCTGGCAGCGCGCTGCTTGCCCGCCAAGTCAGGCTTGAGCGAGCCGCCCCCTTGGCGGCTGACTTGTTCGCAGACCTTCTCGACGATGTAGGCGCCGATCGGAATCGCAGAGGTGGCGGCAGGCGACGGCGCATTGCACACGTTCACGCTGCGCGCGGAGTTGACGAAGAGGAAGTCGTCGATGAGCTTGCCATCGCGTGACACCGCCTGTGCCCGCACACCCGCCGGGTATGGCGTGAGGTCGTCCTTGGTGATGCTCGGGCAGTACTTCTGCACCTGCTTGAGGTAGCCGCCCTTGAACAGCGAGTTCTTCATCTCGATCAGGCCCGGCCGCAGGTTCTTGGCCAGCACCTTGAGGATGCCGGGTGTGGTCAGGGTCTGGAACATGTCGCCAAGGCTGACGTCGGACTTGCGATAGCCTTCGCGCTTCATCGCCAGTACCGCGTTTGGCCCGACGGTCACGGTACCGTCGATCATCCGCGTCAGGTGCACGCCCAGAAACGGCATGGACGGGTCCGGAATCGGGTAGATCAGGTGGTTGACGATCTGGTTGTGCTGCTTGGGCAGCAAGTAGTACTCGCCGCGGAACGGGCAAATCACGAAATTGGTCTGGATGCCCAGCATGCTCACCACGCGGTCGGCCATCAGCCCCGAGCAGGTGACCAGGAAGCGGCTGTGGAACTCATCGCTGCGGGTACGCACGATCACTTCACTGGCGCGCTCTTCCAGGCCAATCACCTCGGCGCTGTAGCGGATCTCGCCACCGGCACGCTGGAACTGACGGCCCATGGCCGCCGTGACCTCGGCGTAATTGACGATGCCGCTGGAGGGGACAAAGATCCCGCCCAGGCCGACGATGTTGGGCTCGCGCTCATGCAGCTCGCCAGCAGACAGCCATTCACGCTCCAGGCCATTGGCCGCGGTGCGCTCCCACAACGCTTTCATGCGTTGCATTTCCAAGTCGTTGGTGGCCACCAGCAGCTTGCCACACTCATCGAAGGCGATGCCGTGCTCGGTGCAAAAGGCCTTGGTCGCCTTGTTGCCTTCCAGGCAGAAGCGTGCCTTGAGGCTGCCAGGGGTGTAGTACACCCCGGCATGGATCACGCCGCTGTTGTGCCCTGTCTGGTGGCGGGCCGGGCCGGACTCTTTCTCCAACAGGAGAATCTTGGCGTCCGGGTACACCTTGATCAGGTGCATGGCAGTGGACATGCCCACAATGCCACCGCCGATGATGATGAAGTCGTACACAGTGTTACCTCCCGCGCCGTGTTTACTGGCCGCGCTGGTACAGCGGCTTGGGGAAGGCGACATAGCCGCGTTGGCGCATCAGCTCGCGGCGCAAGCCATCGTGCGGGGTGAAGCGGTCGCGGCCGTGGAGCCAGAACAGATTATTGATCAAGACGAAGCTGCCCACCGCCACCGGAACGGAAAGTTTCTTGTCGCTGCCCTCCAGCGATTCGGACAAGGCGTTCAGCCAGATACCTTCCTCGAAGTTTTCCGGCTGCACGAACTGGTCGATGTAGCGCATGGTCGGCCGGCCTTCGGTATCGGTATCGAACACCGAATGGAACACGTCCTCGGCCACTTTCTTGCTCGGTGGCGCGGTCCAGCGCATCTCGCGGCGCGCCATCGGGTGGCGGAAGAACGCGTCGCAGTCTTCCCAGTCGTCCAGGTGTAGCAGCAGCGAATTACCGCCTTCCATGTTCTTTTCGTCGATCTTCAGCATCAGCACATAGTCAGTGATCTGGTTCACGAAGGTGCCGTCGTTGTGCAGCTCCATGACGCGGTGTGGCTGGCGCAGGTAGCTGTCGGAGTTGTCGCTGTTCACGACCACGAAGCGGGCGTAGTACTGGCCGCTCATGGCGTCGTAGTTGGAGCGACCGATCAGGTGGGCGCAGGCGGTGGTGAACTTGACCATGTCCTCGGCCTGGCTCACGTCATCCAGCCCGACCGGGGTGATCAGCATGCCGCCGCTGGCGCGGTCGAGGATGGTGTTGAGCAATACCGGGCGCAGCGTGCCTTCGCACAGTTCATCCAGGATTTCGCCCACCCGGAAACGCAGGAACGACTTGTACTCCAACGCCTGCACCGGCCACTCAGCCACGGCCTTGACGAACGCCTCCACGGTCTCGCGGGCAAAGGTCAGTTCAAGCAGACGCGGCGACTGCTTCGAAGGGGCGATGGTGTAACCCCGCGGTTCGAGTGGCAACGGCATGACAAGTTCGTCGATCTGCGTAAAAGCGTTCATGGCTAGGTCCTGGCAGAAAAAGTGAGTGGCGCCGCCCAGTGTGTGATCTGGATCAGTGCAGGCGAAGCAAAAATATCGCCACTCAACAAAAATGTCTACATTTTTATAAAACGAAGATAAAGAGCGCGTATGTCCATTGTTTTTCGTCCGCCAGTGGTTTCGGTATGATCGGCAAAACGTTTTGAGGAACAGGACCTTGGAAGCGCTCGCGCCCCGACAAAATTCAGCATTCAGCGGGTATGAGAGGCTCAAGAAGGACATCATCCGTGGCGTGTTCAAGCCGGGGGAAAAGCTCTTGATGAGCACCCTCAAAGACCGCTACGAACTGGGTGTAGGGCCCCTGCGCGAGGCGCTCTCGCAGTTGGTGGCCGAGCACCTGGTGAATGCCATCAGCCAAAAGGGCTACCGTGTCGCCCCCATGTCACTGGCGGAGATGAACGACATCTACGATGCCCGCGCCAACCTGGAAGCCATGATCATCAGCCTGGCCATCGAACGCGGCGACGACGCCTGGGAGGCCTCGGTGCTGGCCTGTTCGCATACCTTGGCCAAAGTGGTGGAAGTGAAAACCCGCGAGCAGCGCCTGGACGTCTGGGACGAGCGGCACAAGGCGTTTCACACCGCCATCGCCTCCGGGTGCGGCTCCAAGCACTTGCTGCAGGCACGCACCTACCTGTTCGACCAGGCCGAGCGTTATCGGCATCTGTGGCTGACGCAGACGGTGTTTTCCGAGCAGGCCCTTGAACTCAAGCGCCAGGAGCACGCGGCGTTGGTGGAGGCGATTCTGGCCCGCGACGCCAAGCGCGCCAGCGCCATGATGCACTCGCACCTGATGACCCCCGTGCCGATCATCGCGCAGATCATGCATGCCGAGGGCATCGGGCGCGGGGAGTAGGCCGTTAGGCGGCAGCCTGGCGCTGGACCACATAGTGCCGGGCTTTGTCGAACGCCCAGTTGTACACCACGGTGTAGGGCAGGATGATCACGAAGAAGCCCAGCTCGACCATGAACGCCTGAAGCAGCGAAATATCCAGCATCCAGGCCGCCACGGGCAGGCACCACACCACCAGGCCTGCCTCGAAGCCCAGGCCATGGGCGACACGCGTCCAAGGCTTCCAGGCAACCCGTTCGGTTTGCACGACGCGGTCGATCAGTGCGTTATAGGCCACGTTCCAGGCCATGGCGATGACCGACAGGGTCACCGCCAGCCCCCCGGCCGTTGCCAACGACTTGCCCAGCACCCAGGACAACAGCGGTGCGCACAACAGCACAGCGAACACTTCATAACCTACGGCATGGACCATGCGTTCGGTGAAAGAGACCTTTTTCATCTTGAATTCCATCATTTGCTTGAGACGTGCTTCCTATTTTCTTTGATGGAACAGATACTCGCGACATAGCTCCTATCGGTTTTATCAATACCTATGCGCTACTCACCTGAAGCCTTGCTTGCCTTTGTCGAAGCCGCCTCGCTGGGCTCGTTCTCTGCGGCGGCCCGCAAACTGAAGAAAAGCCAGTCCACCGTCAGCATTGCGATAGCCAATTTCGAGGCGGATATCGGCTGCCCCCTGTTCGACCGCGGCGGGCGCCACCCTACGCTCAATGCTGCCGGGCGCCAGGTATTGCCCCATGTCGAAGCGATCCTCGACGCCAGTGCCGGGCTCGACGCCCTGTCACTGAGGCTGGCTGAGCACGTTGAAGCGTTGGTCTCGGTGGTGATGTCGGACAGCTACAGCGTCACCTTCCAAAGCGCGGTCATGGCCGGCTTCGCACACAGCTACCCGCATACCGAGCTGCGCTGTGGGCCCTCGGAAGACGCTGACGTGATCGAGTTGGTGCAGCAGGACATGGCCCAGATCGGCATTCTTGCAGCGCAGCGCCAGTACCCCGCCGATGTCGCCGTGGCGCGCCTGCCTGAGCAGGCGGAGTTTTGTGTGTACGTCAGCGCCGAGCACCCGCTGGCGGCGCTGCGCACAGTGCAGCGCCAGCACCTGGAGACCGTACGCCAGCTGTACATCAAGACCTACGCCCCCAGCCTGCACCACGACCGCGGCCAGGCCTGGTCGGCGCCGGACTACCTGACCTTGCTGGAGTTCGCCGCCCGTGGCTTTGGCTGGGCAGAACTGCCCAAGGCCCTGGTCACGCGCTTTGGCAGCGGCCTGGTGGAATTGCAGGTGGCCGGTTATCCGCGCCGCGTCGACATGGACATCGCCTGGTCCCGCCGCCGCGCCCTCGGCCCAGCCGGGCAATGGCTGGTGCAGCGGTTGCTGGGCGTGTAGGAAATCGACCAGACAATAGTGAACATTGTGGGGGCGGGCTTGTCCCGCGAATGGGGCTACGCGGAGCATGGCACCGGCTTCGCCGGTGTTCGCGGGGCAAGCCCGCTCCCACTTAATGCGTCAATTTTTAGAAATGGCGCAAGACAGTTGCTCCCACAGGATGATGGGCTAAAGCCGCCCAAACAGTGCACCCAAGCGCAACAAGCAGTACACCCACCGACAAGTCAGCCACCCCGCTCGCCCCGTAGCCTGTCACCACGCGCCGATCACTGCGGCACGCACCCAAAAGCACAAGAACAAACGTTGGTGACCTATGAAAACAGTAGATCCGATCACCCTTGCGGTGGTCCGGGGTGCGCTGGAAACAGCGCAGCGCGAAATGACCTTGACGTTGGAAAAGACCGGCCGGTCCAGTGTGTTCAACCTGGCCCATGATTACTCGAACTCGTTGTTCGACCACCTCCCCGAAATGATCCTGCAAGGCCAGGACATCCCCATCCACCTGGGTTCACTGATCCCCGCCATGAAGTGCGTGGCCGAGTTTTTCGGTGACGATATCGCCGAAGGTGACGTGATCTACCACAACGACCCGGCGTACAAGGGCAGCCATATCCTCGACTGCTGCATGTACAAGCCCGTGTACTACCAGGGCGAGCTGGTGTTCTGGACTGTATGCAAAGGCCACCTCACCGACATCGGCGGCCCGGTACCGGCCGGCTACAACCCGGACGCCAAGGAAATCTATGCCGAAGGCCTGCGCATCCCGCCCGTGAAGCTGTGGGAAAAGGGCAAGCGCCGCGAAGACGTGATCAACTTCATGCTCACCAACATGCGCGCCCGCCCCTATCAGGAGGGCGACCTCAACGCCCAGTACGGCGCCTGCAAAGTCGGTGAGCGGCATCTGCTCGACCTGCTCGACAAGTACGGCGTGGAGCAGGTGCGTGCCTGCATCGCCGAGCTGAAGAACATGGCCGACCGCCACATGCGCGCCTTGCTGCGTGACGTGCCGGACGGCCACTACCGCGGCACCGCCGTGCTCGAAGACGCCGGCCACGGCCTGGGCGAACTGGCCATCACCGCGCATGTCGAGATACGCGGCGAGCAAGCCCATGTGCGTATCGAAAGCCCGCCGCAGGTGCCCTACTTCATCAACTCCTACGAGGGCAACTCGGTGTCGGGTGTGTACCTTGGCCTGATGATGTTCGCCCAGGTCGCACCGCCCTACAACGAAGGCCTGTATCGCTGCGTCACGGTCGATGTCGGCGCCAAGGGCACGCTGTGCAACGCCCAGGAACCGGCGCCCCACGTCAACTGCACCACGACTCCGATGGAAACCTTGGCCGATGCCGTGCGCACGGCACTGGAGCAAGCCTCGCCGCAGCGGGTCACGGCCTCCTGGGGCCATACCAGCGGCATCAACATCGCCGGCCACGACCCACGCAACGGCAACAGCGAGTACGTGACCATGGTCCTGGCCTCGATCATTGCCGGCGCGGGGGCCAACAAAGTCATGGATGGCTGGCATGCCTGTGGGCCGCTGTGCTGCTTCGGCGCCTTGATGAGCGGTGACATCGAGCTGCTGGAGCACGCCTACCCGATACTCATCCACCGCTACAGCCTGATGGCCGACAGTGGCGGCGCCGGTGAATTTCGCGGCGGCTCCGGCACCCGCCTGGAGATCGAGCCCCTGCAACACGCGATGACCGTGGTCGGCTTCGGCGAAGGCCGCCAACTGCCCACCGCCGGCGCCGCCGGGGCCCGCAATGCCCTGCTGGAGCCCAAGCTCGGCCGCCTGATCCACCGTCACGCCGATGGCTCGGAAGACCACTACACCCAGAACCCCATGCTCACCCTCCAGCCCGGCGAGCGGATCATCAACATCAACCCGGGGGGCGGCGGTTATGGCGACCCCCTGCGCCGCCCGGTAGCCGCCGTGCTGCAAGACCTGCGCAATGGCCTGGTCTCGCCCCACGGCGCCGCCCTGGAATACGGCGTGGTCGTCGATGCTGACGGCCACCTCGACGAAACCGCCACCCGCCTTGCCCGCGACCTGCACTGACCGGAGACCCATCATGCGCAATCAATATCGCCTGGGCATCGACGCCGGCGGCACCTTCACCGATTTCATCCTGGCGGACCGCGATGGCGGCGTGCAGCTGTTCAAAGCCCCTTCCACGCCGCAGGACGGCACCTTGGCCATCCGCGCGGGCCTGGCGCAAATCGCCGACGCCACCGGCCGCACGCCGGCCGAGATCATCGCCAACTGCGACCTGTGTATCAACGGCACCACGGTCGCCCTCAACGCCCTGATCGAGCGCACCGGGGTCAAGGTCGGCCTGCTGTGCACCGAGGGCCACGAAGACAGCCTGGAAATCCGCCTGGGCCACAAGGAAGAGGGCCACCGCTATGACGCCCACTACCCGCCGGCGCACATGCTCGCCCCGCGTCACCTGCGGCGCCCGATCGGTGGCCGGATCCTCGGCGATGGCCGCGAGCACAGCCCGCTGGACGAGCGCGCGGTGCGTGAGGCTATCGACTACTTCCGCGCCGAAGGCGTGGAAGCGGTGGCCATTTCCTTCCTCTGGTCGGTGCGCAACCCCAGCCATGAGCAGCGTGCCGCCGAGCTGGTCAGGGCAGCGCTGCCCGGGGTGTTCGTTTGCACAGGCGTTGAAGTGTTCCCGCAAATCCGCGAATACACGCGCACCTCCACCACCGTGGTCAACGCCTACCTGAGCCCGGTGATGGCGCGCTACGTGGCGCGTATCGACAGCCTGTTCGAGGCGTTGGGCGCCCAGCAACCGGTGCGCTACTTCCAGTCCAACGGTGGCCTGGCGCCCGGCCACCTGATGCGTGAGCGCGCGGTCAATGCCATCAACTCCGGCCCGGCTTCGGCGCCCCAGGCGGGGCTCTCGGTCGCCCGCCCGTTTGGCATCGACAACGTCATCACCGTGGACATGGGGGGCACCTCGTTCGACATCACCCTGACCAATGCCGGGCGCACCAACTTCAGCAAGGATGTGGACTTCCTGCGCCAGCGCATCGGCGTGCCGATGATCCAGGTGGAGACACTGGGTGCCGGCGGTGGCTCCATCGCGCACCTCGACGAGTTCGGCATGCTGCAGGTCGGCCCCCGCAGTGCGGGCGCCAAGCCTGGCCCGGTGTGCTACGGCAAAGGCGGCAGTGAACCCACCGTGACCGACGCCAACCTGGCCCTGGGCTACCTGCCAGACCGTGCGTTGCTGGGCGGCAGTATTACGCTCAATCGCCAGGCTGCGCTGGAGGCCATCCGCAGCAAGATCGCCGAACCGCTGGGCATCAGTGTTGAGCGCGCCGCGTTTGGCATTACCACCCTGGTCAACCTGAACATGGTCAACGGCATCCGCCGTGTCTCCATCGAACGCGGCCACGACCCGCGCGACTTCGCCCTGATCGGCGCGGGTGGCGCAGCGGGTATGCACGTGGTGCGCCTGGCCGAAGAAATTGGCATGCACACCGTGTTGATCCCCAAGGTGGCCTCTGGCTTGTGCGCCTTCGGCCAGATCCTTTCGGATGTGCGCTACGACCAGCTCACCAGCCTGTCGATGCGCCTGGACGCCGAACACGCCGACCTCGCGCAGCTCAACCAGGCCCTGGCCGAACTGCGCCAGCAAGGCTTGGCGAACCTGCGTGAAGACGGCTTCGGCGACCAGGCCAGCAGCTGCCACTACACCCTGGAAATGCGCTACCGCGGGCAGATCCATGAGTGCAGCGTGGAGCTGGAGCGCCACAGCCTGGACAGCGACGGGCTGGCAGCGTTGATCGAGTCCTTCCACGCTCGCCACCAGACGCTGTACTCGTACAGTGAGCCCGACAGCCCGGTAGAACTGGTCAACCTGGAGTGCTCGGTGATCGGTCACCTGCCGCGTCCACCGCAGCCAGAACTGCAGGGGCCGGCCCAGCCACCTGCTGCAGTCCCGGCGGGCGAGCGCCCGATGCTGTTCAGTGCCGACGGCGAGTGGCAGCACACCCCGGTGTTCAACGGTAACCACCTGCTGCCCGGGCAGACGGTGCAAGGCCCCTGTGTGATCGAGGAGGACACCACCAACATCGTCGTGCCGCCAGGCTGGCAGGCCTGCCTGGAACCTTCGGCCACGTACCGGGTGACACGCGGGGCTTGATCAAAGGGTCGGCACGCGCCGATCATGGGCATGACACCCGCCCGGCAGCGTTGCGCTGCCGGGCGTTTTTGCACAATAACAAGAGCTGCTTGAGTAGCTTGCCTGCAGTTCCTTTTTTCAATGCTGCCCTCTTTGAAAAAGGACAACCCATGCCCACAGAACTGTCGACCCACGGCTGGCCGCAACCCGAACGCCAGGCACGCTGGGCCGAAGCCATCAGCGACACCTACTTCCCCTTGAGCCTGGAATTTGCCGCCGAGCAACCCTTCAATGGCCACCTGCAGCGCTGGAGCACCCCCAGCACGCCGCTGAGCCTGTCACGCCTGCGCTCCAGCCAGCTTGGCTATTCCCGCAGCAAGGCGCACATCGGCCAGGACACTGACGCGTTCTACCTGGTCACCGTGCCCAGCCGCAGCGAGGTGCACTTCGAGCAGGATGGCCACCCAGTGAGCTGCCGCCCGGGCGGTTTCATCGTCGAGCGCGGCGATGCGCCTTACCGCTTCCATTACCGGGCCGAGAACGACCTGTGGGTGCTGAAACTGCCTGAACGCGCGCTCAAGGCCAACTTGCTCGGGCACAAGCGCTACACCCGCCACTGCTTCGACGCCAGCCAAGGCCTTGGGCGCATCTTTGTCGAGCAACTGGACCTCTGCGCGCGCCACTTCGACGCCAGCCCCGCAGCCGCCCGCCACCTGTTGCTGGAGCAGGCCAGTGCGACCCTGCTGCTGGCCTTGCAGCAGGACGAACGGGTGCTAGGCAGTGAAGGCTCCAACCTCAGCACATTGCACCTGACCCGTGTCGAGCACTATGTGCTGCAAAACCTCGGCGACCCCGACCTGTCACCGCAAGCGGTCGCCACGGCCTGCGGCCTGTCATTGCGCTACCTGCACAAGCTGTTCTCGATCACGCCCTATACCCTGGGCGAATGGGTGCGCCAACAGCGCCTGGAGGCAGTGCATCGCCAGCTGTGCGATCCGCACTGCCATCTGTCTATTGGCGAACTGGCGTTTCGCTGGGGTTTTGCCGACCAGGCACAGTTCACCCGGGCCTTTCGCCAGCGCTATGGGTGTACCGCCCGCGAGGTACGCGCGGCGCGCGCGCACTGAAGGCGGCGGCGCAGGGATGCGCCGTGCTCACTCGATCGCCGTGGTATCGACCTCTTTCCAGCTGTCATCCGGGTCGAAGCGTTTCATCTCCTTGGCCAGCTTGTCCCCGTGTGGCCCGAGGTCTTTCTCGAAGACCTGGCCGTCATGGCTGATCATGAAGCTCATCACCCCTGTGTCGTCATACTTCGCTGGCCAGGCGATCAGGGCAAAGCCGCGGCTCATCTGGTTGCCGATCAAGTAGCTGTAGGCGCCACCGGGGGCCGAAGGGCCTTGCGCATCGAGGATGCGGAAGTGGTAGCCATACCAGTCGTCACCCACCACATCCTGGCCGAACAGCGGCCCCAGCGGGCTGACCTGCCCATCACCTTCATCGTCCCAGTACAGGCCGTCATGCTTGCCAGGCTCGCTGAAAATTTTCTGCGCGTATTCCAGCGCACCATTGCCGTTGCGGTCTTGTGAGGCATAGTCCATCTGCGCGTCGTGGTACGCCAGCATCGACTGCAGGGCGCCCAGTTCGTTGCGGCCAATGCGCCGGGCGCGGATTTCGGCACTGCCGGCCTTGAGGTCGAAGCGCCAGCCCTGGCTGCTTTTGCTCAGGGGTATAGGCAACGTCCAGTGATCACTGCCCACCGCCAGTATGGCCTTGCCCTGGGCCGTCATGTCGATGCTGTGCTGCGCGCGATACTGCTCCAGGAAGGTGTCCACATCACTGCGTTGCACACCCCCACGCGGGATGTAGGTACGCCAATCATCGCCCAGCAGTTGGGCCAAGCGCGCTTCATCCGCTTTCTCTTGGCCCAACGCCGCGATGAAGGCCTCCACGGCCTTCTCCGGTGTAGGAAAAGCGTCTTGCGCAGCGGCCAGGGATGACCAGGCCAGGCCTGCAGTGAGCAGCAATGCCCCGAGTAATGGACGGTTCATCGACGGCCACCTCCCCCGCGGCGTGCAGGCGCACTGGGCCGGGAGATCTGGTGCCCGGCGGCACGCGATGCGTTCGGCCGCTGGGCGAACGACTGACTGGTACGGCCGCGGCTGGCCTGCGCGCTGGTGCGCGACGGCGAGCGCACGCCATCGAAGGCATTGTTACGCGCCCGGCCTGCGGTATTGGCGGGGCGGTTCTGCGCCCCTTGCCGCGCCTGGCCTTCGCCTTGCCTGCGCGGGCTCACCTGGTTGTTCTGCTGCCGGCCTTGGGGATTACGTGTTTCCTGTCGACGGTCGGCTGGCCGTGCCGCGTCGTTACGCGATTGCATGCGATTGCCGACCGAATTGCCCGCCTGCGCCTCGCGCACCTGCTGGCGGGCCTGGCGGTTGCTGGTGGCCGGCCGCTCGATACCAGCCCGGTCCATTGAAGCCCTGGCGTTGTTGCGTGCCTGGGCACGCTGGGCGTCGTCGCCACGGAACGCGGTACGCTGGGTAGCACCGTCCAGCTGGCGACCATATTGCTGGCGGCTGCGGGCATCGCGGTAAGGCACACCCTCGCGGTTCGCGGCGTTGTGCTGCCATTTGTTCTGGTTGTTGGTGATGCGGTTGTTGCCGTTGATGTTGTTGTAGCGGTTGACGTCGATGTCGATGTCATTGTTGCCCCAGTCACAGTCGCCCCACAGCGAACTGACAATCGCCACGCCCGTACCGAAGGCCAGGCCCGCCACCAGCGCGGAACCGGCGTAGTACATCGGCGGTGGCGGGTAGTACACCGGCGGCGAGGCCGGGTAGGCCCAGGTGCCGTAGGTGGTGGTGGGGTTGTAGCTGGGCACGTATACCACTTGCGGGTCGGCCGGCTCGATAATGATGGTGGTGGGCGGGCTGCTGGCCGGGGCAGCCTGCTTGCTGCTACCACCGCTGGAAGCCGGCGCTGCCGCCGGAGCCGCCTGCACGGTCACGTTCTGGTACTGGTTGCTCTGCAGGTTGCCGGCCGCCTGCGCTTGATGACGCAAGCGCTGCACGCCGGCCATGACATCGTCGGGTTGCGCGAGAAAGGCGTCGCCCAGGCGTTGTACCCACACGGGGTCCTGGCCCAGGGTCGCCAGCAACTGCGGGAAGGCCACCAGCGCCTGCACGCTCGGGTCCCAGGGCTGTTTCGCCACCTGCTTGACCGCATCGTCGCCAGAGGCCTTGGGGTTGGCCTTGGACCAGGTCACGGCTTCACTCACCTGCCCCGGGTAGGTGGCGGCCATCAGCACCTGGGCCAGCAACGCGTCGGGGTACAGCGCGATGGGTGCGAGCATCTGGTCCAGTTGCTCCTGGGTGAACACCGCCTCCTTGGCCGCGAGCGTGTCGGTTTGTGGGGCCGGGTCCGGCGCGGGTACATCTTGTGCCAGCACCCGGCCAGGTGCAGCGCTCAGGCACAGCACCGCCGAAAGGACGGCAATCAATGGCATGCGCATCGCTAATCCCCATGAGGTCAGACCGCGTGGGTTAAGGGTAGCAATGGCAATCCGTTTGACCAGCAGAGAGGGCGCTAACTTTTCGCACTGATGGTTGTATCGATAGTGACTATCGAACGAGGCAATTTCTACTGATCGGCCCGGCCCAATAACCTAGCGCCATTGATTCGAACTTGGCGAATCCCCGCACTCCGGAGCTACCCGATGAATACCCTGGCCCGCCTCTCGCTCACTGCCCTGGCCGCTACCGCCATCGCCCTGTTGGCCGGCTGTGCCAGCCACCCCGAACTGCGCCCGTACAGCGCCGAAGAAACCCGCCAACTGCAACTGGAAGCCTTGCAGCGCCGTGGCCTGTCGCTGGACGACTATGAGCAGCAACGGCGGGTGATCCAGCGTGCCAACGACCTGCCTGTAGTCACTGAAGCCGCCGATGGTGACCCTTCGACCAAAGGCTGAAGGCCATAGCCAACGGTTCCCTCCTCCCGCCTGCGCAGGTATCCTTTACCGCTCAACCGCAAGCCTTCCAGGACGGAGACCATGACCAGGCCCCTTCTGTTGCTGAGTGCTGCACTGCTCTTCAGCCCCCTGCTGCTGGCCCAGCAAATGAAACGCGAACTGGGCGATATCGACTTCACGCTAGGCACCACACCCTCCCGCAGCATGGCCCAAGGGCTGATTTCGCCCAGCGCCATCGGCGCATTCCATGGTGGACTCGACCTCAGCCACCGCAGTGGCTGGTACCTGGGCCAATACGCCCCGAGCATGGGCGTCACCCCAAACTCCACCCTGCGGTTGGACAGCTACCTGGGCTACAAGCACCACTTCGACAGCAGCCTGGGTTACGAGGTGGGTTTGATTCATTACAGCCAGCCCACTGTCGCAGGCCCCGACAGTTACGCGCTGTACGGCGGCGTGTCGGTGCTGGGCAGCCGCTTTGGCGGGGCGCTGCGCGACAACCCCGACAACCGCACCGGCACCCTCTTCGCCGACTTCGGCCAATTGCCGCTGTTCGACGTCGACCTCACCGTCAAACTCGCCCATCACCGTTTGGGCACGCCGTTCACCATTGGCGATGGCAGCCAGGTGAATGCCTTTTCCGACTGGTCGCTGGAACTGTCGCGGCCTTGGCTGGGCATTGACCTGAACCTGATCTACAGCAACTCCAACCTCAGTGGCGGCGGTTGTGATGCGTATTCGGGGATCAACACGTATTGCGAAAGCGTCGTCACGCTCAAGGCGCAGCGCAGCTTCTTTTAACGGCGCGGTGCCAGGGCCAGCGCGATACCGCCCAGCACCACGGCACACGCCACCAGCAAGCGAATCGACAGCGGTTCACCAATCAGGCAAACCCCGCCCACTGCGGCAATCACCGGCACACTGAGCTGCATCGTTGCCGCCTGTTGTGCGCTGACCTGCCTGACCACGCCGTACCACACGGCATAACCCGCCCCCGAGGCCAGCACGCCCGAGGCAAGCGCATACAGTAAACCGGGTGCGGTCAACTGCGTGCCGCCACCGACCCAGAGCACGGGTGCCAGCAGCACCAGGCATGGCAGGCTGCGGGCAAAGTTGCCGGCGGTATCCGCCAACGGCCTGGGTGAGCCTTTGCCCAACAGCGAATACACGCCCCACGCCACGCCCGAGGCGGCCATCAGCAAGGCGCTGGTCAAGGGTGGCGCCTCGGCACCGGGCAACAACAGCACCAACAGGCCAGCGAAGGCGATGAGCATGCCCAGCAGCATCCGCGGGGTGATGCGCTCGCCTTTGTACGCGGCAAAACCAAACATGGTGATCTGCACGGCGCCGAACAACAGCAACGCACCTGCGCCAGCGCCCAGTTGCAGGTACGCCGCAGAAAACAGGAATGCATAAAGGAACAGCGCCAGGCCGCCTCTCCAACTGCCGCCCTGGGGGATTGCGGGCTTGCGCAACCGTATCAGCAGCATGAGGAACAGCGCACCACTGGCCAGCCGCACCACCGTGAACGATGCGGGGTCGATGGCCCCGTCCCGCAGTGCCAACCGGCAAAACACCGAATTGGCAGCGAAGGCCACCAGGCTGAACAGTGCGGGCCAGAGCCAGGCCCTGGCCTTGCGGTCAGTAAGCGTGGTGGTGCCGGTGCTCATGGTGGGGTCACCTCTGAGAGGGTTATTGTTGTTATATCGGCCCTGCAGCTACCGATATACAACAGAGTGTTTCCCTGGCGCCACCCCCGAGTGGCAGCCGCTACAGCGCTGCCACCGCGTCGATCTCCACCAGCATGCCGCCCAGCGCTAGCCGAGGCACGGGTATCAGTGTACAGGTCGGTTTCATGAGCGGGCCCCAGGCCCTGTTAGCCTCGGCCACCCATTGCTGCAGACGCGCCTCGCTGTGATCGACGATCAGCAAGGTCAGCTTGAACACCTGTGCCAGGCTGGCGCCTTTGGAGGCCAGGGCCGTCTCGAGGTTGGCCAGGGCCTGTCGGGCCTGGTCGGCGAATGCCGGCGACAGATGCCCGCTGACGTCCTCGCCGCCCTGGCCGGCGATATACAGCAAACGGCTGCCGGCAGGCACTTCTGCGACATGGGAATAGGCATTGCCACTGGGGTCATACAGCCCTGCAGGGTTGGACAGCTGGAAAGGTGCTGAACGGGACACGGTGAATACTCGCACGGAGAAAAGTGCCGCCGAGTATCAGACCTCGAGTTAGCTTGAGGTCAAGCGCGCTGTAGGACTTTTCACATGACGCGGTCAGCGTGTTGAACCACGTGTGTGTTTTCAGCGGCGTCTGCCTGCCGCTAGAGTGCAAAACCCGGCACGGAGGCCTGCCTGCAACAAGGAAAGCGACAATGACCAAGCACCACTTTCAACTTGCCTACACCATTAACCCACGGCATGACGGCGATGACGACGAGGCCGCCCGCGCCCGGCTGCACTTGCGCAAAATCGGCTGGGACACCGTGGACCACATCGAAACCACCCTGCTAGGCGTGGTCCAGCTTTACCAAAGCACCACGGCAGCCCGTGTCGATGAAGCCGAAAAGCAGATTCGCGACCGCATACACGAAGAGCTCAAAAGCCTGCGTGTGGTGTCGCGGGTAAAGTTTCACGGCAGCCTGATGGTCGACGGCCTGGGTCAGGCCATTTACTTCAGCATCGTGCCCTGAGCCGCGAGCAGTGACCGCACCAGGCGCCCCCGCGCCTGGTGCCATGGCCATCACTTTTCTTGCAGCACTGCCCTGCCCTTCACCGCTCGCGGCCCGCGCCACGCCCAGAACAACAGGCCGGGGAACGGCGCATAGACCACGAAGACGACCCACAGCATCTTGCGCTCGGCGCGGCGGTCACTGCCGATGATGTGCCAGATGGCCCAGATTTCCAGCAGGATCACAAAGGCCGCGATGATGATCCAGATCGTTCCGATTTCCATGAGCGCTCTCCCATTTGGCATGTAATGGGTTGGGTTGCCTTGGGCGCTGAGGGTTCAGATTGATTTCCCGGGGAGCGTGTTTTTAGGCTTGCAGCGCCTGCACCTCACAACCACCCTTCAACCCATTGCCTGAATACGACCTGAAATACGACAGGCCCACCCGAGAGATTGTCTTTCCCCCGGCCACCCGCCACACTCCGCCTGGCCAGCCAGGAAGCGGAGTCCAGAGTGCCCACCCCACGCCAGTTCAGCAAGAAGACCAGCACCAGCAACATGCTGAGGCTAAAGTCCACCACCGGAAATGCCCAAGCGCCCTATCGGGTCGACTTCGTATTGCTCGAACACTTCTCCATGGCCAGCTTCACCGTGGCCATGGATGTGCTGGTCACCGCCAATCTGCTGCGCGCCGACAGCTTCCAGTTCACCCCACTGTCGCTGGACGGCGACCGGGTGCTGAGCGACCTGGGGCTGGAGCTGGTCGCCAGCGAACTGTCCGCCGAAGCGCTCAAGGAGCTCGACCTGCTGATCATCTGCGGTGGCCTGCGCACCCCGCTCAAGTACCCTGAACTCGACCGCATGCTGGACGACTGCGCCGCCCATGGCATGGCCCTGGGCGGCCTGTGGAACGGCGCCTGGTTCCTGGGCCGCGCAGGCGTGCTGGACGACTACGGGTGCAGCATCCACCCCGAGCAACGCGCCAGCCTCTCCGAACGCAGCCCGCAAACCCGCATCACCCCTGCCAGCTTCACCCTCGACCGCGACCGCCTCAGCGCCGCCAGCCCCAATGGCGCGATGGAGCTGATGCTTGGCCTGGTCCGCAGGCTGTACGGCGATGGCCTGGCCGAAGGCGTCGAAGAAATATTGTCGTTCTCCGGCGCGCGCTATCGCCAGGTCGGGCCCGGGGCGAAAAAGTCCATGAGCCTGCACATGCGCACCATCGTCGAGCTGATGGAAAACAACCTCGAAGAAACCCTCAGCCTCGATCAACTGGCCGCCTACAGCGGGCGCTCACGCCGGCAGATCGACCGCCTGTTCCAGGCCCAGCTGGGCACCTCGCCGCGGCGCTACTACATGGAATTGCGCATCACCAAAAGCCGCCGGCTGCTGCAGTATTCCGACCTGTCGGTGATGGAAGTGGCAGTGGCCTGCGGATTCGTATCGGTGTCGCACTTCAGCAAGTGCTATGCGGCGTACTTCGGCTACCCGCCGTCACGCGAGCAACGGCTGGGCGAATGAACCCGCTCAGGCGCGGATGTAGCGGATGACTGCGTCACAGATCATGTTCTTGTGGCGCTGCTTGATCTCGTCGTCGGCGAGGTCTATCTGGAAGATCTCGCCGAAGGTGTGGCGGTTCGACACCCGGTAGAAGCAGAACGAACTCATCAGCATGTGCAGGTCGATGACCTCGATCCCGGAACGGAACACACCTTCCTGCTCGCCCCGACGCAGGGTGCTGCCGAGCGCTTCGAGCACCAGGCTGCTCATTTCGCGGATGACCGGCGACTGCTTGACGTACTCGCCATAGTGAATGTTTTCGGTGCAGATGATGCGCACGAAATCGACATTGCGGTCGTGGTGATCGAAGGTGAACTCCACCAGGCGACGGATCGCCTGCTCGGCCGGCAGCGACTCCAGGTCCAGGCTTTGTTCGGTCTTGCGAATATCACCGTAGAGCTTGACCAGGCACTCGACGTACAACTGCTCCTTGCTGCCGAAGTAGTAGTAGATCATGCGTTTGGAGGTGGCGGTGCGCTCGGCGATGGCATCGACGCGCGCGCCGGCCAGGCCCTGCTGGACGAACTCGTTGATGGCGGCCTGAAGGATGTCCTCGCGCGTTTTCTCGGGGTTGTTCTTGCGCGACTTGCGCACCCCTTCGATCTCAGGCTGGCCGAGGCTGACTACGGAATCACTCATACCCACTCACAGGCTGTTTATTGGAATGAGGGGATTATCCGTGAGCGCGGCCATGCAGGGAAGCACGCTGTTGGTCGGGTAGCCATCAAAGGGCATTACAGGCAAACCACTGGCGGCGCTTGTAGTCACGCCCTTCAACCCGCTAGCCTGCGTTTCTCTGCCCTGGACGGACCCTGCCCCATGCAACCGCGTGACCTTGCCGCTTACCTGTTTCTGGCCATTGCCTGGGGCTTTTCTTTTCTGGTGGTGCTCAAGACGGTGCACGCCTTTGGCTGGGTCGGCGCGGTCAGCCTGCGCTCGCTGATTGCCGGCAGTACCTTGGCCATTCTGGGCGCGGTGTGCGGCCGTGCCTTGCGCCTGCGACCGTTGCTGAAACCGCTGCTGGTGATCGGCGCCACTACCGTGGCCGGGCAGTTGATCGGTATGTCTTACGCCACGCCACGGATCGGCACCGCCATGGCAGCGATCTTCGTGGCCACCATCCCGCTGTTTTCGATGATCATCGGCCGTGTCTGGGGGCTGGAGAAAATCACCCTGCAAGGCCTCATCGGCCTGCTACTGGGCTTTGTCGGCATCGCCATGCTGGTGGGCTTTCCGGCCCAACCGGTCAACGATGTCTTCATCCACGGCTGTATCGCGTCGCTGTTCGGGGCCTTGAGCGCTGCGTTCGGCAGCAACTACGCCAGCCTGCACGTGCGTGGCCAGGACCCATGGACGGTGACCGGCGGCGCGTTCCTGGCCGGCGGCCTGATGACCTTGCCGCTGTTGCTGGTGGTGCCCGTGCCTAGCGTGCCCCAGGCCAGCGACTGGCTTTACCTGCTGATCAGCGGCGGGGTCATGAGCGCTACCACGTATGTGCTGTTTTTCGGCCTGGTCGCCCGTATCGGTGCTACCCGCGCCATCAGCGTAGAGTTCGTGGTCACCCTGGTGGCGGTGCTGGTGGGGGCGTTGTTCCTCGATGAAACCTTGAGCCTGCTGCAGGTCACCGGCGGCGGGGTGATCCTGCTCGGCTGCATGCTGGTGCTGGGCTTGCTACCCGGGCGCAAGCAACGCCTGCCGAGCTGAACGATTGGTCAGTCACGCTGCGCGGTGCTGCGCTCCACCGGTGGGGTCAGGTGCAGCACGCGGTTGCGCCCGCCCTCAGCCAGCAGGTAGCCGCCCTTGCCATCGGCGACGATTGACTGGGGCGCCTTGAGGAACGACAGCACGGTCTGGCGCGAGCCATCAGCGTCAATACGCAGCAAGCGGGCGCGGTGCGTGTTGTCTTCGCTGATCCACAAACCGCGCTGGTCGCAGAAGAGGAAGGTTGGGTTACGCAGGCCATCGACCACCACCGGGTCCTGGCCGTCTTCGGACAACGCGCGGACCTTGCCGTTGGCTTTCTCGGTATACAGCAGGCGGCCATCGCTGCAGCGGGTCAGGCCTTCGGTTTCGGTAAGCCCGGAACGCAGCACGTCAAGCTGGCCAGTGCGCCAGTCGTAGCGCATCAAGCGGCCATTGCCCTTGCGGTCCTCGATGGCATAAAGGTGATCGCCCTCGTTCCACAGCCCTTGCACGCTCTCGCCGTCGAACAGCCGGGTCACCTGGCCATCACGCGACAGGCTGACCGGCGCGAAGCCCCCTTCCTGGCTGAACACCCAGCCGCCGTCGACGGCGACCATGCCGTCAGGTTTGGACAGGTTGTCGATCACCACGACCCGGTCGCCCTGGGCGGTGATCTTGAGGATGCTGCCTTTGCCGTCGTCCAGTTCGCGGCTGACCAGCAGGCTGCCGTCGGCTTGCGGCAGCAACGAGGCTGCTTTGGCCACGTCGCGGTGCAACACCTCGACGTCCCAGCCGCTGGCAGCCTGGACGGGGTAGAAACTCTGCCAGGCAAAGAAGCCAAGCGTGGCCGCGAGCAGGCTGGCAGTAGCGGTCAGGGCGATGCGGGTGCTGCGCTTGCGCAGGGTGTGCGGCATGAAAAAGGCTCCTCAAACGTGATCGGGATCCTAACAAAGAGATGTGAAAAAAAAGTGATGGCACAGTGCCCTTATGTGCAAGCGCATGCCTCTAAACTACAAAAAGGATATAAAAATAACTAAACATTCTAACCAAATGGAATTAAAAAATTGAAAGCCAAACGCCACCTCCTTAGTCTGGGCGCACGGATTATCACCCCATTCCAGGAGCCCCCTCATGCCCACCCGTGCCTTTTCCCCCTTGCGCCGCCTGCTGATCGGCGGCCTGTTGGCCAGTGTCGCCAGCGCCTTGCTGCCCTGGTCCAACGCCCTCGCCGAAGACGCCAAAACCTTGCGCATCGGCTACCAGAAATTCAACAGCATCAATATTCTCAAGGGCAGTGGTGCCCTGGAGAAGGCCCTCGCCCCGCAGGGGGTGACTGTCAGCTGGCACGAGTTCGCCGCGGGCCCGCAACTGCTCGAAGCGCTGAGCACCGGCGCCATCGACCTCGGCCACGCCGCCGACGCCCCCTCGGTCTTTGCCCAAGCCGCCGGCAAGCCAGTGGTTTACCTGGCCGCCGAGCAACCCTACCCGCGCGGTATCGGCCTGGTGGTGCGCGAACAGGACCACCTCACAGGCGTGCAGGACCTTAAAGGCAAGCGGGTAGCCACCGGCCGTGGCTGGAACGCCCAATACCTGTTGGCCGTCGCGCTGGAGCAAGCTGGCCTGAGCTACCAGGACATCACCCCCGCCTACGTCAATAACGCGGCTGATGCCGTGGCCGCCCTGCAATCGGGCAGCGTCCAGGCCGTGACCCTGTGGGACCCGTTCCTCGCCGCGGCAGAAAGCCAGCCGGGCCTGAAGAACCTGCGTGACGGCAGTGGCTTGTCCAATAACCGCACCTTCTACCTGTCCACCGCGGCATTCGCCGACCAGCACCGCGCCCTGCTGAAGACCTTCTTCGCCGAACTGGGCAAGGTCAGCCAATGGGCCAACGCCAAGCCCGCCGACGTCGCCGCGCTGCTGGCGCCGCAGTTGGGGATCAAGGCTGATGTGCTGGAAGTGGCCAGCGAGCGCCGTAACTACAACGCCGTCGCCATCACCCCGCAGATCGTCGCCGAACAGCAAAAGCTGGCCGACACCTTCCAGGGCCTGGGCCTGATCCCGCGTAAGTTGCAGGTAGCCGATGCGGTCTACCCGGCTTCCGTGCTGCCGTGACCGGAGACTGACCGCCATGCCCCGCCCGATCCGCTTCAACGCGTTCAGCATGAACGCCGCCAGCCACCAGTCCCCCGGCCTGTGGCGCCACCCGCGTAACACCAGTGTGGCCTTCAACCGCCTGGGCTACTGGACCGACCTGGCCCGCCTGCTGGAGCGCGGCCTGTTCGACGCGCTGTTCATTGCCGACGTACTGGGCATCTACGACGTCTACCAGGGCGGCCCTGAAGCGGCCTTGCGCGGGGGTGTGCAGGTGCCGGTCAACGACCCGCTGCTGCTGGTCCCGGCCATGGCCGGCGTAACCGAGCACCTGGGCTTTGGTGTGACTTTTTCACTGACCTACGAACACCCCTACCCCTTTGCCCGGCGCATGTCCACGCTCGACCACCTGAGCAATGGCCGCGTCGGCTGGAACATCGTCACCGGTTACCTGGACAGCGCCGCGCGTAATTTGGGCCTGGCCCGCCAACTGGGCCACGACCAGCGTTACGACCTGGCCGAGGAATACCTGCAGGTGCTGTACAAACTGTGGGAAAAAAGCTGGGACGACGACGCGGTGGTGCTGGAGCGTGACAGCGGCCGTTATATCGACCCTTCCCGGGTCCACCCGATCGGCCACGTCGGCGAGCACTTCCAGGTGCCCGGCACGCACCTGTGCCAGCCCTCGCCGCAACGCACGCCGGTGTTGTTCCAGGCTGGCGCCTCGGCACGCGGCCAGCAGTTTGCTGCGCAGCATGCCGAGTGCGTGTTCATCAGCGGGCCGACGACTACGGTACTGCGCCGCTATGCCGATGGCATTCGCCAGGCCAGCGAAGTGGCCGGGCGTGGCCGCGACGAGGTGTTGATCTACGCCCAGGCACTGTTGATCGTCGCCCCCACGCGTGAAGAGGCCGAAGCCCGCTTTGCCGAGTACCGGGGCTATGTCGACCTGGACGCCGCGTTGGCCCTGCTGTCGGGCTGGACCGGCATCGACTTCGCCGGCCTCGACCCCGACGCACCGATCGAGTATGTCGAGAACGATGCCGGCCGCGCCGCCCTGGCCGCCTTCACCGCCGCGGACCCTAACCGCAGCTGGACCGTGCGCGAAGCGACCGAATTCGTCGGCCTGGGGGGCCGTGGCCCGGTCCTGGTCGGCGCTGCCAGTGACATCGCCGACCAGTTGGAAACATGGCTGGACGAGACCGGCATCGACGGTTTCAACCTCACGTACGCGGTGCAACCGGATGACCTGGCCAACGTCGTCGAGCTGCTGGTGCCCGAGCTGCAACGCCGCGGCCGCTACCCCTTGCACTACCAGGACGGCACCCTGCGCCACAAGCTGTTCGGCCAGGGCGACCGCTTGCCGGAGCAGCATGCAGGGCGCCAGGTTAGCATTCAGCAAGCAAATACCGGGTATTCCAACATTTAATTTGTAGATGGCACGCGCTCGACCCTATTCTGTCGGCACATCCCCTGCGCCGCACCGGCCGGTGCGGTTCACGGCACGGGGAGAGAACAACAAGTCGAGATCGTCCATGTCGAATCATTCCTACTTCGCCCCCCACGGTGGGCACCCAGCTCAAACCGAGCTGCTGACTGACCGTGCCATGTTCACCGAAGCCTATGCCGTCATCCCCAAGGGCGTGATGCGTGACATCGTCACCAGCCACCTGCCGTTCTGGGACAAAATGCGCATGTGGGTCATCGCCCGCCCATTGACCGGCTTTGCCGAGACCTTCTCGCAATACATCGTCGAAGTGGCCCCGGAAGGCGGCAGCGAGCGCCCAGAGTTGGACGTAAACGCCGAAGCCGTGGTGTTCGTGGTCGAGGGTGAGCTCGACATCACCCTGGAAGGCAAGCACCACACCCTGAAGCAAGGCGGCTACGCCTTCATCGCCCCAGGCGCCGAATGGAGCCTGCGCAACCACAGCAAGGCCAACGTCACCTTCCACTGGCTGCGCAAGCACTACCAGAAGGTTGAAGGCCTGGACCTGCCAGAGTCCTTCGTCACCCACCGTGACAACGCCACCGTCATCGAGATGCCAGGCACCGAAGGCCGCTGGAAAACCACCCGCTTCGTCGACATGGCCGACATGCGCCACGACATGCACGTCAATATCGTGACCTTCCAGCCAGGCGGCGTGATTCCGTTCGCTGAAACCCACGTCATGGAACATGGCCTGTACGTGCTGGAAGGCAAGGCGGTATACCGCCTGAACCAGGACTGGGTCGAAGTCGAAGCCGGTGACTTCATGTGGCTGCGCGCCTTCTGCCCGCAAGCCTGCTACGCCGGTGGCCCAGGCAACTTCAGCTACCTGCTGTACAAGGACGTCAACCGCCACGTGCACCTGACGCTCAACCCACAGCGCTAAGCGTTTAGTTAAGCCCAGCCTGTTGGACCGAAGCCCGCCTCCCTGGCGGGCTTTCTGTTTGCCGCTCATACTGAACAATCCTGCCCTGCGCGGTGCTCACCATGAACCGCTACCGCCTGCTTGCCGCCTTGTTGCTGGCGCTGTCCAGTACCGTTCAGGCGACCGACGACTGGAACCTGGCCTACGACAGGGAAGGCATCCGTGTCTACCTCAGCGGCGACGGCGATTCCCCCTACCAGCAGTTTCGCGGTGTCAGCACCATGAAGGCCAGCGTACGCACGTTGACAGACCTGCAGGAAAACCTGCGCGTGGCCTGCAAATGGCTGTATGCCTGCGCCGAGATGCGCTTGCTGGAGGTCGACGGCGACAGTACCTGGGTCTACCTGACCACCAACCTGCCGTGGCCGACCCTGCCGCGCGACATCGTGGTCAAGGTGACCACCGAACAGCGCGACGACGGCACCCTGCTGCGCCACCTGAGCGCCGACCCTGGCAAGATCCCCGAAGTGGAGGGGCTGATCCGCGTGCAGCGCCTTAGTGGCCAGTGGGTGATGAAACCGCTGGGTGACAAGCAGACCGAAGTCACGTACCAGCTCAAGGCAGACCCGGCCGGGGATGTGCCGGGGTGGCTGGCCAACCGCTTTGTGGTGGATGCACCGGTGGTGACGTTGCGCACGCTGCGGGCGGTGGCCGAGCGCCAGCACTGAAGGCCTGCTGGCGACTACCGCCCTGGCGGTTTTTCTGCCACTGTCTGGGCGCGACGCGGACCAGCGCGTCGCGCCTTGCCAGGACTTCGCATGAAAACACAAGAATACGGCAACAAGCACAAAGGCTACCGGCGCATCATCCCGTCGATGACGGCACTGCTCGAATTCGAAGCCGTGGCCCGGCACAACAGCTTCACCCTGGCCGCGCAGGAGTTGGGCGTGACCCAGGCAGCGGTGAGCAAACAGGTCAAGCAGCTCGAAGAAACCCTCGGCAGCCAGCTGTTTCAGCGCCTGCACCGGGGCGTGCGACTGACCAGCGAGGGCCAGGCCCTGTATGCGGTCATTTCCGATTCGCTGCAAAAGATCGCCTCGGTCTTCGACCGCCTCAGCGAGGGTGGCAATGAGCAAGAACTGGTGCTGAGCTGCACCGCGACGTTTTCCCAGCTGCGGGTCATGCCGCGCCTGGGCACCTTGCGCACCGCCCTGCCCCACGTGCGCCTGCGCCTGGCCACACAGATGTTCATGGGCGACCTGCGCAATCACGATGTCGATCTGCTGGTGCGCTATGGCAACGGGCGCTGGGAAGACGGCACCGCGGTGCAGCTGTTCGAGGAAGAAATATTTCCGGTGTGTTCACCCGACTGGCTCACCCGCAACAGCCTGCCGGAGTCACTAGAAGGGTTGTACGGCGCCGACTTGCTCGATGCCGATGCCACGACCGAGGGCTGGATGACCTGGCCTACCTGGTTCCGCGAAGCGGGTGGGCACCCGCCCAAACTTCGCTACAGCCTGCGTTGCCACTTGTACGCCGACACCGTCCAGGCAGCGCTGCATGGGCATGGTGTGGCGCTGGGGTGGGGTCGAATGGTCGATCACCTGTTGGCGTCCGGTGAGCTGGTGCGCCTGACCGACCTGGTGGTCAAACCCCGCGAGGCCTACTACTTGGTAGTGCCCCATGGCCGCAGCACGACCCCGACCACTCTGGGCTTGGTGGACTGGCTGCGCGACAGCTGAAAGCGGCAATGGCCGTGGGCGTTACCCCACGGCCAACTGCACTGCGTTTCAGGAAGCCGTAGCCGCTACTTGCCGCGCGCACACCTTAACCCGGCGCCGGTAGGCGAGCAGCAAGCCGATGTACCACAGCGGCATCACATACAGCGCGGTGCGTGTGTCAGGCTCGAGCGCCAACAGGCACAACACGAAGATCAGGAACAGCTGCGCCGATGCCGCCGTCACTTTGCCCCCTGGCAGCTTGAACCTGGACTGCTCATGCGCCTTGGGGTTTTGCCGACGGTAGGCAAAGTAGGACATCAGGATCAGCGACCAGGTGACGATGATCATCACCGCCGAAATGGTCGACACCAACGTGAAGACCGTCATGACCTCCGGGATCACGAACAACAGCGTCAGCGCAATCGCCATGCACACCCCCGAAAACACCAGCGCCCTGACCGGCGTACCCGACCCGGACAGCCGCCCGAACGCGGTCGGCGCCTGTTGCTGGTGGGACAGGCCGTAAAGCATCCGCGACCCCGAATACACACCGCTGTTGGCCGACGAGGCGGCAGACGTCAGGACCACGAAATTGATGATGCCGGCCGCAGCCGGCAGGCCGCCCAGCAGGAACAGCTCGACGAACGGGCTGCGGTTTGCCGGCACATTCGCCCACGAGACCACGCTGATGATGCACACCAGCGAGCAGATGTAGAACAGCAGGATGCGCACGGGAATGGTGTTGATCGCTTTGGGCAGGGTCTTTTCCGGGTCCTTGGCCTCTGCGGCTGCGGTACCGATCAGTTCGGTGCCCACGAACGAGAAAATCGCGATCTGGAACCCGGCGAGGAAGCCGAGAATGCCATGGGGCATGACCACGCCGGGTGCCACCAGATGGCTGAAGGACGCCGTGACCCCGGCTGGCGACGTGTAGGACGTGGCCACCATCACCAGCCCCGTGACCACCAGCAGCACGATCGCGACAATCTTGATCAGCCCGAACCAGAACTCGACCTCGCCAAACGCCTTTACCGCCAGCATGTTCAGGCCCAGCAGCAGGAACATCGTGGCAAATGCCGGTAGCCAGGTGGGCACATCGGGGTACCAGTACTGGAAGAAGCCTGCCACCACGACCACATCACCCACCGCCGCGACCACCCAACTGAGCCAGTAGGACCAGCTGAGGATGAAACCGGCGCGCGGCCCCAGGTAGTTGTGTACCAGGTCTGCGAACGACTCCATGTGCAGGTTGGCCAGCAGCATCTCGCCCATCGCACGCATGATGCAGAACACGAAAAAGCCGATGATGGCGTACACCAGAATGATCGAAGTGCCGGAAAGCGCGATGATCTTGCCCGAGCCCATGAACAGCCCGGTGCCGATCGCACCACTGATCGAAATGAGCTGAATGTGCCTGTTTTCCAGCCGTCGCTTCAGCGTACGGCCAGGCTGCCCAGTCGCGTCTTGCGAGTTGCACGTTTGCTGCATAGTTGACCTCTTATTCTTTTTCTGTGAAACCACATGCCCTTCACTGCGCACTTTAATTGGTACGCACGTGCACACGTGTTGTAATAACAAGCGCAGCAGGCATGGGTATTAACGCAGACGGAAATACACGCCCCGATGAAACTTCTCATCAGGCTTAATTAATTATGAAAGCCCATCACACGTGCACGCCGATTAACCTGGTCATGCCCGGCAAGACGTTTAAACGTGAAACACAGGGTGCTGACGCTGTTTCATTTTGCCAGCCGTTGTGGTCAATCGGAACGCTACAGACTGCACACACGAAATGGGATTTGTTGCACTGTGAAAGGCCGGGGTGACAGTTTGCGCCAGGCGCCTGCCCATTCCGGCTATCGCGGTGCTCACATCTTGAAGGTGGAGAGCAAAATGCTGGTCTCGGTGTTCTCGATGTGTTGTATCGAGCGAATGGTGTTCAACGCTCGGTCGAAGGCCTCGAGGGTGTCCGCCCGCAGCTCGGCCATCAGGTCCCAGCGACCATTGGTGGTGTGGATGGCCACCACGTTGGGGTGCCCGCGCAGCGCGTGCTTGACCTCCGCAGCATGGTGGCCGCTGATGCCGATGCTGGTAATTGCCCGTACGCCTTGCTCCAGGGCATCTGACCTGAGGCGAATCGTGTAGCCCATGATCACCCCTTGTTCCTCAAGCTTGGTGATGCGGTTCTGCACCGTTGCCCTGGCAACCTTGAGTTTCTTGGCAAGGGTGAGGATCGGCGTGCGTGCATTATCACGCAACAGCGCGATCAGTTCCCGGTCTACAGTGTCCATGGTGCCTGCCCATTAATCAGATTGTTATTCGGGGGTCGCAGATTGTCTAGAAAGATGACGAAACTGGCAACCTGCTCTCTTCAATTTGACGCAACCTTTCATCAAACTCTTCGTGCTGGCAACCCCTCAACAATCTTAAGCGTTCACCCTGCAGGCCTTGAGGTGAGAGCGCGCGCATAAAAGGTGCAAGAGCATGACGTATTTCATTGATGTTCCAACCATGTCCGATTTGGTCCATGACATTGGCGTAGCGCCCTTCATTGGCGAACTGGCCGCGGCCCTGCGCGAAGACTTTAAACGTTGGCAGGACTTTGATAAGTCCGCCCGTGTTGCCAGCCATTCGGAAGTGGGTGTGATCGAATTGATGCCAGTCGCCGACACGCATCGCTATGCGTTCAAATACGTCAACGGGCACCCTGCCAATACAGCAAAAGACCTTCATACCGTCATGGCCTTTGGCGTGTTGGCCGACGTGGCGACCGGTTACCCGGTGCTGTTGTCTGAACTGACCATCGCCACCGCCCTGCGCACCGCCGCCACATCGTTGATGGCCGCCCAGGCACTGGCCCGGCCGAACGCGAAAAAAATGGCGCTGATCGGCAACGGCGCGCAAAGCGAATTCCAGGCACTGGCCTTCCACAAACACCTGGGTATCGAAGAAATCGTCGCCTTCGACACCGACCCGCTGGCCACCGCCAAGCTGATCGCCAACCTCAAGGAGTACAGCGGCCTTACCATTCGCAAGGCTCGCTCTGTTGCTGAGGCGGTCAAAGGCGTCGACATCATCACCACGGTGACCGCCGACAAGGCCTACGCGACCATCATCACCCCCGATATGCTCGAACCCGGCATGCACTTGAACGCAGTGGGCGGCGACTGCCCAGGCAAGACCGAACTGCATGCCGATGTACTGCGTAAAGCCCGGGTGTTCGTCGAGTACGAACCGCAGACCCGTATCGAAGGTGACATCCAGCAATTGCCAGGCGACTTCCCGGTGGTCGACCTCTGGCGTGTACTGCGGGGTGAAACCGAAGGCCGCCAAAGCGACAGCCAGGTAACCGTATTCGACTCGGTGGGCTTCGCGCTCGAAGACTACACCGTACTACGGTATGTACTACAGGAAGCCGAAAAACGCGGCCTGGGTTCAAAAATCGACCTGGTGCCCTGGGTGGACGAAGACCCGAAAGACCTGTTCAGCCACACCCGCGGCCGCGCTGCCAAAAGCCGCATCCGACGCGTTGCATAACCCTACGGTCAGCTCTTAATTTCGGTAATCCAGATGGCATTTCCAACGCGTTCGATTCAAGCACCTGCGGCAGTGGTCATGGTCAGGCCGCACGCCTTCACCCCCAACCCGGAAACAGCGGCAGACAATTCGTTTCAGAGCACCCACCCTGACGTCACCGCGCACGCCGTGGCCGATGTGGCGCGCGACGAAGTCACCCAGGCCGCGGGGCGGCTTGAAGCCGAGGGCGTGCGGGTGCACCTGTTCGACGACTTTGGCGAGCAGAACACGCCGGACTCGGTGTTCCCGAATAACTGGTTTTCCACCCACCCGGGCGGCCACATTGCGATCTATTCGATGTACTCGCGCAACCGCCGCCGCGAACGGCGGGCGGATGTCATCGAGATGCTCAAGCATGAGTACCGGGTGCAGGATGTGATCGACTATTCCGGGCTGGAACAGGACGAGCTGTTTCTCGAAGGCACCGGGGCAATGGTGTTCGACCATTTGTCCAGGGTCGCCTATACCGCCCGCTCCAACCGCGCCGACCCGATCGCCCTCGAGCGTTTCAGCACGCACTTCAACTTCGAGCCCATGGTGTTCGACACGGCAGACGAGCAAGGCACGCCGATTTACCACACCAACGTCCTGATGTGCGTGGCGACTGAGTTTGCACTGGTGGGGTTTGACACGTTCACCAACCCGAGCCGTGCACAGGAGGTGCGCATGCGCCTGATCGAGTCAGGCCGTGATGTGATCGACCTGAGCAACCAGCAGATCAGCCAGTTTGCCGGCAACGCCATTGAGCTTTCTGGGCGTGATGGTCGAATCCTTGCGCTTTCGCGCAAAGCGTTCGACAGCCTTACAGGTGAGCAGCGTCAGCGCATCGAGCGTTCGGCGCGGCTGGTACCTTTGGATGTGCCGACCATCGAGATGGCCGGGGGCTCGGTGCGCTGCATGATCGCCGGGATTCACCTGTCACCGAGAAGCTCACGCCCGCTTTCGATCAATTGATTGAAAGCCACCTGTAGGAGCAGCCTTGTGCTGCGAAGAGGCCGGTACAGCTGTTGCAGATGATGTGCCTGCAATGGCCTCTTCGCAGCGCAAGGCTGCTCCTACCCGCCGTTACTGCACAACCCCGCATGCCATCCGCGCACCACCACCGCCCAGTTTTTCCGGGTGGTCACTGTGGTTGTCGCCACCGGCATGCACCATCAACGCATGGCCTTTGAAGTCCACAGCCTTGAGGCGTGGTGCCAGCACCGGATAGCTGGCCTTGCCATCGGCACCCACGTACAGCGCCGGCAAGTCACCCCGGTGGCCGCTGTCATCGTAGGGGCCTTTATGCGCCTGGGTCGAATCCGGGTCCCAGTGGCCACCCGCCCCGCCAGCAGGCACCGGCTTGCCGTTCTCCTCCGTGGGAGCACACGAGGCATTCTGATGCAGGTGGAAGCCATGCACGCCGGGTGGCAGGTCCTTGAGATCAGGGGTCAGAAGGGTGCCATATTGGTTTTGCTCGATGCTGATGGTCCCGATCGACTTGCCCGGGCCGTCGGGGCCTGCCAGCTTGAGTTCCACCGTCTGGGCGGCCTGCGCAAGGCCGGTGCTGGCCAGCAATGCAACGAAAAGCGCTGCTTTCATGTTGGTTCTCCATGGCGTGGGATGACGGGTGTCGTACCCAGGTAACAGTTGGGACTGCGCAGCCCGCCAGGTATTCCATTTGGCCACAGACTGAAACACTTACACGTGTGCGGTGTACCCTCAGGCAGGTTGCTTGCGCGGTGTCAGCGACACCCAGTAGCGGGTCCGGTAATGCACCTGCAGCGGCAGGCTGGCGGCCAACAAGGCAAGGATGCGGTCGTTGTCGTCGAGCTGGAAGGTGCCGGTCACGCTCAGGCGCTCCAGGGCCGGGTCCCAACGCAGCAGCCCGGGGCGATAGCGGTCGAGTTCGCGCAATACATCGCCCAAGGGCTGGTTGTCGACCATCAACAGGCCTTGCTGCCAACCCGGTAACTGAGCGTCGAACGCCTCTATAGGCCCTGCCCCGCCTGCAGCAAGGGTTACCCTCTGCCCAGCCTGCAATGACAGCGCGCCGCCCTGTGCCGTTTGCAGGCGCACGGCGCCATCGCTGACCGACACGCGGTAGTGCTGCCCTTGCTGACGCACGCAAAAACTCGCCTGGGTAGCAAAGACAGCGCCTTGGGCGGTCTGCACCTGCAACGGGCCGACGCAGTCCACGGCAATCTCACCCCGTACCAGTTGCACAACGTGCTGGCCGCCCTGCACAGACAGGTTCACCGCACTGGCAGTGTTCAAATGCACGCGCCCTCCCCCTGCCAGCACGTGGCCACGCCGTTCTCCGGTGGCGGTGTGCAGGTCGGCGCGCCAGCTGTCCACGGGTAGCTGACGGTAGCTATACCAAGCTAGCGGCGCCAGCGTGCCGATCGCCAAGGCCTGGCCCAGCAACCGGCGGCGGTCAGGGTCCGGGCGGTCCAGGCAGGCCACGGCAAGCGACGATGGCACGGCGGAAAACTGCGTGCGCAGGGCCTCGGCCTTTTGCCACAGCGCTTCATGGGCTGCGCTGCGTGCACGCCAGCACTGTAGCGCGTCGATCTGGCCATCATCCAGTGGGCCAGCGTCCTGCAAGGCCAGCCACTGCGCGGCCTCGCGGGCCAGTTGCCGAGCGCGGGCGTCGACGGGTGCGCTCACAACGCCACCAACAGGCAATGCGCGTACGCCTTGACCATGTAGCGTTTGACCGTACGCTCAGAAACCTGCAAACGCTCGGCAATGGTTGCGTAGTCGACCCCTTCCAACTGCGCCCACAAAAAAGCCCGGCGCACGGCGCGTGGCAGGCCGTCGAGCAGTTCGTCCAGGGCCTGCAAGGCTTCAAGCAGTATCCAGCGTTGCTCCGGCGAGGGTGCCAGCGCTTCGGGCAGGTTGGCCAGGGCTTCCAGGTAAGCGCGCTCCAGGCTGCGTCGCTTGTAGTGGTTGATCAGCAGCCGCTTGCCCACGGTCAGTAGATAGGCCCTGGGCTCACGCAGGCTGGGTAGCGTCTGCCCGGGGTGCGCGGCGAGCACCCGCAAGAAGGTGTCCTGGGCCAGGTCGGCGGCCTCCCAAGCATCGCCCAGGCGGCGCGAGAGCCAGCCTTCCAGCCAACTGCGATGGTCGCGGTAAAGCGTGCCGAAGGAGGTTTCGTCTGCCGGGGTGGAGTCGGTCATTCAAGGGCACGCTAGCGGGCTAAAGGTATGAATGCGACTGATTCTAATTGCTTTTAGATCCCACCTCCAGCCAACAATTGCGTCATCACCTCGGCCAGTGCCTTGACCATCACGTCTGCGGTGGGCCGATGGACGATGACAATTTCGTAGCTGTCGACCTCGGGCAACCCCTGCTCGCCCCCCAGCACCCGGTGCTCGCGCGTTGCCGCCCGCGGCGGTAGCAGGCTGATGCCCATGCCATCGGCGACTGCAGCCTGGATGCCGCTGAGGCTGGAACTGGTAAAACTGATGCGCCAGCGCCGGCCCATGCCTTCGATGGCGGTGATCATGTCATCGCGGTACAGCCCGCGTGGCGGAAAGGTCACCAACGGGATCGGGTCGAGTTCAAAAGCCGGCGTGCGCGCACTGTCGATCCACTGCAGACGCTCCGGCCAGCAGGCCACCCCTTCGCGGCTGTTGCGCCGCTGCTTCAGCAGCACCAAGTCGAGCTCGCCATTGTCGTAGGCTTGGCTGAGGTCGCGGCACAGCCCGCTGGTCACTTCCAGTTTGACCTGCGGGTGCAGCCGGCTGAACGCCGACAGGGCGTTGGTGGTGCGCCCACCGACGAAATCCTCGGGCACGCCAAGGCGCACGGTGACACCGACCATCGCCCCTGCCAGCGCTTCGAGCATCTGGTCGTTCAAGGCCAGCATATGGCGGGCATAGCCGAGCAAGGTCTGCCCGGCATCGGTGGGCAGCACGTCACGGTTGCCGCGCACCAGCAAACGGTGGCCGACCATTTCTTCGAGTCGGCGGACCTTTTGGCTGATGGTGGACTGGGTCGAGTGCAGGCGCGCGGCGGCGGTGGTGAAACTGCCGCAATCGGCCACCACGACGATCGCGCGCAGCAAGTCGAGGTCGAACAGTGCTCTATTCGATTTTACGCTGATGGACATCTGGGTATTCAACTTCTGAATGGCAAGGTAGCGTTCTATCACGCCACCTCGCACCCCGCAACGCGCTTGCTCAATCGCCGAGTGCCGCGCCTTCGCGTCGCGGGTCAGCGCCCCCGGACCAGCCAGCGCCAGTGCGCTGGATGATCTGCATGCCGCTGGTCATGGTCATGGGCGTGACCTCGTGCCCCCAGGCCGCCAGTTGCCGGATCAGCGCCGGGCTGGTCAGCCCCGCTTCCACCTCGGTGCCGGCATTACGGCTGCCGAAATTGGGCAGGTTGCTGGCTTGTTGCGGGTTTAGTTGCCAGTCCAGCAGGCCGACCAGCGCTTTGTTCACGTAGCCGATGATCTGCGAGCCGCCGGGGGAACCGAGGCTGGCCACCAGTTCACCCGATGACCGCGAAAACACCAAGGTCGGCGCCATGGCCGACAAGGGGCGCTTGCCCGGCTCGACCCGGTTCGCCACGGGCTTACCTTGCTCCTGTGGCAAAAACGAGAAATCGGTCAGGTGGTTGTTCAGCAAAAAACCTTTGACCATCAAATGCGCCCCGAACGCCGCCTCCACTGACGTGGTCATGGCCAAGGCCTGGCCACTGTCGTCCACGGCAGAGAGGTGCGACGTGGAAATACGCAGCGGCGAACGGTCGGGGGCCATGGCCAGGTCGCCGCCCTGCGGGGTACCGGGGCGGGCGCGCTTCATGCTGTAGGTGCCGATCTGGGCGGCACGCCCAGCGAGGTAGGCAGGGTCGATGAGGGCTTTGACCGGCACCGGCACGTAGTCGCTGTCGGCCAGGTATTGGGCGCGGTCGGCATAGGCCAGGCGTTCGGCTTCGGCGATCATGTGAACCGCCAGCGGCGTGGGCTCCAGGCCGGCGGGCGATGACGTGGCGCGTGGCGCACGTTTCGCCAGGTCATAGTGCGGCGACGCGCGCTGCAGCGCTTCAAGGATGCCCAGTGTCTGCAGTACAGCGACCCCGCCCGAAGAAGGCGGCGGCATGCCACAGATACGCCACCGTTTGTACGGGCCACAGACCGGCTCCCGCTCGCGCGCCCGGTACTGGCTCAGGTCCTGCAATGACAGTTGCCCCGCATTGGCATGCCCACGCACCTGAGCAACGATCGCTTCGGCCACCTCACCGGTGTAGAACGCATCAGGCCCCTGCGCGGCGATGCGCGCCAGGGTCTGCGCAAGCTCGGGGTTGCGCAGCATCGTGCCGACCGGAAGTGGCTTGCCGTTTTCGCCAAGGAAGTAGCGGGCCATGCTGGGTGAGCGGGCGACATAAGGGTCAGCTGCCAGCAAGGTGTGTAGACGCTCAGAGACTGGAAAGCCCTTTTGCGCCAGCGCTATCGCAGGCGCGAACAAATCCTGCCACGGCAGCTTGCCATGCTGTTCATGGGCCAGTTTAAGCGCCCGTAGCACGCCAGGAACGCCGACCGCACGCCCACCGATTTGCGCCGCCCTGAATGGCATCGGCGATCCGTCGGCTTGCAGGAAGAGTGATTCCGTGGCCGTTGCAGGCGCCGCCTCACGGCCGTCGAACGCCTGCACACGCTTGCCGTCCCAATAGAGGATGAAGGCCCCACCACCAATGCCACTGGATTGTGGCTCGACCAGGGTGAGCACCATCTGCATGGCGATCGCCGCATCGATGGCACTGCCACCGGCGCGCAGCATCGCACGCCCCGCCTCGCTGGCCAGCGGGTTGGCAGCTGCGGCCATGTGCCGGCTGGCGTGGACGGGTAGCAAGGCGCTGCGGTAGCCGGACTGCAATTCTGGGGGTGGGGGTAGTACCTGGTCGGCCCAGGCTGGGCCAGCGGTGGCGGCCAGGCACAGGGCGGTTATCAGTTGCCGGGGGAGTGATGAGAGGCTTGAGTGCATGGCGATGGATTGATTTCGCTTTTGAGATCGAGCGCCGCCCGCGCGGCGCATCGCGAGCAACGCTCGCTCCTACGTTTGTTTCGGGCCAATTATGCCTGTGATGGCGGCGCGCGACCGCCTTGTTTTTCCAACTCGATATCGAGGCGGGCACCAAGGGGCGCGCGCCCATGCCATAGGACTCACTGGCCCGAAACACACGTAGGAGCGAGCGTTGCTCGCGATGCGCCGCGCGGGCGGCGCTCGATTTTGCAGGCGCTGAAAATCTCCAGCCCTACCCCTACGCCACCTCTTCGAACGGCAAGCCCACATAGTTCTCGGCAATGTTCACCAACCCCGCCGGCGACGACAGGAAGTACTCGCGGTCAGCCTCCTGCATCTTCTGGTCCCAAGCGTCCTTGTGCGTGCCAAAGTCATGCAGCAACTGGGTCATGAACCAGCTGAATCGCTCGCCTTTCCAGACCCGGCGCAAGGCCAGCGGCGAGTACTGCTGCAACAGGTCGGTACGCCCTTCGTGGTAGACCTTGACCAGGATCCGGTACAGGTAATTGACGTCCGATGCCGCCAGGTTGAGGCCCTTGGCACCGGTAGGCGGGACGATGTGGGCGGCATCGCCGACCAGGAACAGGTGCCCGTATTGCATCGGTTCGACCACCAGGCTGCGCAGCGGGGCAATGCTTTTTTCCAGCGCAGGGCCGGTCACCAGGCTCGCCGCCACGTCCTCGGGCAAGCGGGCCTTGAGCTCGTCCCAGAAACGCTCGTCGGACCAAGCTTCGACCTGATCGTCCAACGGCACCTGCAGGTAGTAGCGGCTGCGCGTCTGCGAGCGTTGGCTGCACAGCGCGAAGCCCCGCTCGTGATGGGCATAGATCAGCTCGTGATTGACCGGTGGGGTATCTGACAACAAGCCCAGCCAGCCAAACGGATACACCCGCTCGTACTGCTTGAGCACACCCTCGGGGATGCTCTGCCGAGACACGCCATGGAAGCCATCGCACCCGGCGATGTAGTCACAGTCCAGGCGGTGAACCTGCCCGTCCTTCTCGAACGTGAGGTACGGACGCTCGCCTTTGAGCTCATGCGGCTGCACATTGCTCGCCGCGTAGATGATCGGTGCACCATTGGCTTCACGCGCTTGCATCAAGTCACGGGTAACCTCGGTCTGGCCGTAGACCATCACCGTCTTGCCACCGGTCAGGGCCTTGAGGTCGAGTCGCTGGCGACGCCCGCCGACCAGCAGCTCGACGCCTTCATGCACCAGGCCTTCGCGGTCCATGCGCGCAGCCACGCCGGCCTCACGCAACAGGTCGACTGTGCCCTGCTCCAGCACGCCGGCACGGATGCGGCCGAGCACGTATTCGGGGGTCTGGCGTTCGACGATGACCGTTTCGATACCGGCCTTGTGCAGCAACTGGCCGAGCAGCAGGCCGGACGGACCTGCACCGATGATTGCAACCTGAGTTTTCATTGTTGTTGTCTCTAGTCGGGCGATGCCGGCCCTGGACTGGCAGTGGCATGGCATCTGCTGTTAGGGTTTACACCTGCATTTTTACTGGCAAAGGCTGCCGGTTAAGTGTGCTATTCCATGCATAACCTGCACTTTTACAAAAAACGTTCGATTAACGGACAGGCAAAACCGCATGAAATCCACCCTCCCCGGCATTCCGTTGTTCCAGCTGTACGGCGAAAACCAGGCGTGGCCCGGCACCGACCTGTTGCACTGCGAGTCGATCCCGGCACGCAGCCGCTT
This sequence comes from Pseudomonas sp. DCB_AW, assembly GCF_026240895.1. Classification (NCBI taxonomy): domain Bacteria; kingdom Pseudomonadati; phylum Pseudomonadota; class Gammaproteobacteria; order Pseudomonadales; family Pseudomonadaceae; genus Pseudomonas; species Pseudomonas sp. DCB_AW. The sequence goes on along the minus strand of NZ_JAPFCE010000017.1, from coordinate 39,466 downwards.
GCACCACTGGGAGATCAAGCCGCACCAGCATGCCGAGCTGTTCCAGTTGCTGTATGTGCAGCGTGGCCAGGCCGAGGTGGAGATCGAAGGTGTCCGCAGCTCAATCAGCCAGGCCGCCATCCAGGTGGTACCGCCACTGACCGTGCACGGCTTTCGCTTCAGTGCCGACATCCAGGGGCATGTACTGACCTTCGGCACCGCGCTGGTGGCCGAACTGGAACAGCAACTGGGCGCGCCGCTGGGCATGCTGGCCACGCCGGCGTGCTATGCGTTGGGCAAGGACCGCCAGCGTTTACGCAGCCTGATCGACACGCTGCAGCAGGAATATCAGGGCAATGCCCCGGCACGGGCGACGATGCTGCAGGCGCTGGTGACCGCATTGATGGTCTGGATCAGCCGCCGGCAGCAACTGGGCCAGGCGCCCCGTAACCGTGACGAACGGGACCGGCAGTTGCTCGGGCAATACCTGCGCCTGGTCGAGGCGCATTACCGCGAGCATTTGTCCGTGGAGGACTTCGCCGCGCGCCTGAACGTCTCGAGCCTGCAGCTCAACCAGCTGTGCCGGGCACTGAGCGGGCAAACGGCTTTGCAGGTGGTGCATCAGCGGCTGCTGCTGGAGGCGCGGCGCAACCTTCTTTATACGCGCATGAGCATTGGGCAATTGTCAGATAGCCTGGGGTTTACCGACCCCACCTACTTCGCGCGGTTTTTCAAGCGGCTGAGCGGGCAGACGCCCAATGGCTATCGCCGGGTGGGGGTGCCTGAATAGCGCCCCTGCTTGACGTAAACGTCAACCTGCATTCAGGATAGCCCCATACCCCACGCCGAGCCCCCGCATGAGCCTCCAGACCTACAGCATCTCCGACCTGTCCCGCGAGCTGGACATCACCACCCGTGCCATCCGCTTCTACGAGGAACAGGGCTTGCTGAGCCCCGAGCGACGTGGCCTGGAACGCATCTACTCGGCACGTGACAAAGTCAGCCTGAAGCTCATCCTGCGCGGCAAGCGCATTGGTTTTTCCCTCGCCGAATGCCGTGAACTGATCGAGCTGTATGACCCCACCAGCGGCAACCTGAAACAGCTCAACAGCATGCTGGTGAAAATCGCCGAACGACGTGCCCAGTTGGAGCAGCAGATGCTCGACATTCATCAGATGCAACTGGAGCTCGACACCGCCCAGGAGCGCTGCGAGCAGGCCCTTGCCGCGACCTTGAACAACAAAGACAACCGTTGACCCGCCACAGGAAACCCGCCATGCCCTTGCCTAAAGAAGTCCGTCTGGTCGAAGTAGGCCCCCGCGACGGTCTGCAGAACGAAGCCCAGCCCATCAGCGTCGCCGACAAGGTGCGCCTGGTTGACGACCTCACCGAAGCGGGCCTTGCCTACATCGAAGTCGGCAGCTTTGTCTCGCCCAAGTGGGTACCGCAGATGGCCGGTTCCGCAGAGGTGTTCGCAGGCATCGTGCAGCGGCCAGGTGTTACCTATGCCGCCCTGGCGCCGAACCTGCGCGGCTTCGAGGATGCCCTGGCTGCCGGGGTGAAAGAGGTGGCGGTGTTTGCCGCAGCATCCGAGGCGTTCTCGCAGCGCAACATCAACTGCTCGATCAGCGACAGCCTCAAGCGCTTCGAGCCGATCATGGAGGCCGCGCGCAGCCACGGCGTGCGCGTGCGTGGCTATGTGTCGTGCGTCTTGGGCTGCCCTTATGAAGGCAAGGTCAGCGCCGAACAGGTCGCCCCGGTCGCCCGCGCCCTGCATGACATGGGCTGCTACGAGGTATCGCTGGGCGACACCATCGGTACCGGCACTGCAGGCGATACCCGCCGGCTGTTCGACGTGGTGTCGGCCCAGGTGCCCCGCCAGCAGTTGGCCGGGCACTTCCACGACACCTATGGCCAGGCCTTGGCCAACGTCTACGCCAGCCTGCTTGAAGGTATCAATGTGTTCGACAGCTCGGTGGCCGGGCTGGGGGGCTGCCCCTATGCCAAGGGCGCCACCGGCAATATCGCCACCGAAGACGTGGTGTACCTGCTACAGGGGCTGGGCATCGAGACCGGCATCGACCTGGACCGTTTGATCGCCGCAGGGCAACGCATCAGCACGGTGCTGGGCCGCGCCAACGGGTCGCGAGTGGCACGCGCACGCAGCGCGCACTAGTCACACGGGTGTCACATGAATGTGGGTGGAGTGTTACCTCCCCCACGTTTCGCAGCAAAAAATCGGGTAACAGGGAAACAAATCGACAAAATTTCAGGTCGAGCGTTTTTCACCAAAACACCTAAGTGCTTGATTTTAAAGGATTTGAAAAAGTTGGCACGGGCCATGCTATATCTTTGGTACAAGAACAAAAAAAATGTGACACCCAATAAAAACAACAGGTAACGGCTCTGACATAACAAGAACAACACGGCAGAGGCGTAGCAAGCAGATTTTTTTGGAGTAGACACGCTTTTCAGGGGTACGCCCCGCGGTCTGACACAGAACAATAAAACTACCTCAAGGTAGCGGCAGTCAGCATCGGATCAGTCATGATGAAAGCAGGTCAGCGCTCAAAAAAATACGTTTGTTCTTGACCCCGCATGGGGGTCGCCCGCGACACAAAGACAGGCTGACAAAAACAACAAAAGGCCGTCTTCAATAATAAAAAGAGCAGGCAACAACGCTTTGGGGGGAGCTTCGGCTCCCCTCAGTGCTTCCTGCCCTCCTCCTCGCTCTGTTTCTCCTCATCCTGTTTCTCGACCTTGTCCACCAGCATAGGCATCGTGCCCAGCACCAACAGTGCCAGCACCGTGCTGATCAATGCCGTGGCTTCGCGCCCCATGCCAGCGGCCGTACCGATCGCGGCGGTCATCCACAGCCCTGCTGCGGTAGTCAGCCCTTTCACGTGGCTGGTGTCCTGGCCGTTGCCCTTGAGAATGGTACCCGCGCCCAGAAAACCGATACCGGCGACAATGCCCTGGATCACCCGGCTTAGCGCCTGCTCGTCGGCCCCGGCCATGCTCGGCGCCAACACGAACAGCGCAGCGCCCAGCGAGACCAGCATGTGGGTACGCACGCCGGCAGACTTGCCTTTGTGCTCACGCTCAAAACCCAGCACCGCACCCAGCACGGCCGCCATCAGCAGGCGCACCAGCACCTGCGTGACTTCGCGCTCGTCGCCGAGGTCGGCGAACTCAGCCTGAATGGTTTGCCAAATCGGATGCCACCAAGGGTTCATCGTGACGCTCCTGATCAAAATGCGCTGGGGCTGCCTCTGTGAGAGTTGACTCGCGCAGCGCCGGCAAGTGCGATACATCCCGCCCAGCGGATCGATGCAGCAACCACCTCTGCACAGTGGTCACACCTGTAACCGCCACCAAGAGGACATTCCCATGCCGGTTGAAATCGACGAAAGCACCCGCCGTTGCACGCTCATCGGCGACCACGTGCACCTCGAAGGCGATGGCCCTGCCATCGAAATCATCACCGATGAGCAGCTGCGCATGTCGGTGGCGGTGCTGGCGGGGGAACGGGTGCCGATCACCGAAGCAGAAGCTGATGCCCTGACCGTAGCGGGTGCGGTGGATAGCCGCAGGCATCTGAAGACCAGCGTACCAGGCTCGGTAATCTAGAATTGTGGTTCTGAAGTACCACTGAAAATTACATGCCCAGTGCCCGTGCCGCACCGGCGACTGCCTTGTTGACAAAAGATGCGGCCTGAACACAAACGCATGCCAGATACGCATGATGCTAGCGAGTGATAGGCCCGTCTCACGGCTCATGCGCCGCGTACTTCAGTGCCTGGATAGAACCCAGCAGCCATCATTAGCGGGGAGATGCCCCACCTCGTGAATACTCACGAAGTGGGGCGACGTCAATTTAAAGACTGCACATAGAATGGCTATTCAGACATTCGAAGAGTGGTGTTTACCACCTATGCCTAGACCCAGCAGAGCCTCCATGCCCATCGTTACACCCACCAAGCGGAAAGATGCAGTGGAAGCCATGCGAGCAAACAAATTCAAAAACAGAGAGCTACCGACGCTTTGCACCCCGCTGACCATGTTCGAGGATGTGCTGTAGGCGTACCTCGCCCCCCCTCTGAACTCAGTGTACATGGCGCGTTCGCTACCAAGTGTCAGCGCCTTCCCCATCGGCTTCATTTCAATCGCCAAGGTTTGGCTATTGACCTCTCTCATCCCAAGCCTCGCCAATCGGCCTATTCTCGGGGCACCGCTGCGAACGGCGTGTAACGAGGTTTGTGCAGCACCTCGCGCGAAACCGGCGCCGATTGCCAACACTGAGCCCGCAACTCCCAGCCCGTACGAAACCCAGTCCAACGTCTTGGCCGTCGAGGGATCATTGTCGCGCACGATTTCGGCCGCGATGGCGACCGCGCCTGAAGCGGCTATCAAGGCGCCGCCTGCAACCATCATGCCTGCGGCAATTGAAAAGCCGAATGCAGAAATGGCCGCGATACCTGCTCCCATGGTCAGCACACCCAAAACAATGCCTAATACAACTGCCGCCGCAATACCGAGCCAGCCCCAAAACGAGATGTGGCCGCTCGGGTCGGGGCAATTGACCGGGTCAAGGTAAGCATAACAATTGATGCCTCCTGCATCGAACGGGCTCCAGCTGTCTGGGGTGGTAAAGCGCATCAGTGTAGGGCTGTACTGACGCTCACCAAGATGGTAGTAACCGCTGACCTCATCGAACAGAGCGCCGCTCCAACCAGTTGCCAGTGGTGCATCGGTTATACCGAAAGGGGAGCACTTGGTGAGCGCTGGATCCACCTTTCCATCATAGGCGACTTGTGGTGTGCCCATGCGGTCTGAGCTGATTAGTCGCGACGCGTCCGCTTCGGAGGTCAATGCAGCTATCTGCTCGGCGAGTCTGCAGATCCGCACATGCTCCTTACCTTTTCGCTCAGTGACCCTTAGCGGGACGTCCGATCCGAGATCGTAAAACCACTCTGTGCGTTCCGTGAGCTTGCTGCGCGAGCGTAGACGGCCTTGTGGGTCGTAGTGATACAGGAAGGTATCCTTGCCGTCCTTGAGGCTGGCCAAGCGATTGAGGGCATCGTAGCTGAGTGTCTGGCCTTTCTCATTCTTTATCAGACAGCCGTTGCCGTCATATTCGAGTGCAATGCACGCCGGGTAATCGGCATGAGTATGGGTGACCTCGCTAAGCTGGCATGGCACTTTGGGGTTGTTGTAATGGAATGTAGCCTTATCTGTGCCCCCGTTGAAGTGGCTGATGCATTCGAGCATGTTGCCTTGCGAGTCATGCTTGAGTTCAAGTTTGGTGATCGCCTTGTTGTAAGCATCCACTGGAAGCTCGCTGCCACTGCAGGTATAACCACTCAGCATGTTGCGCACGTCATAGGAGAATGTCTCGTCCCGCAAGGGTGTACCACCTTTCATGACCTTACGGGAGGCAAGCTGTCGATTCTTGAAATAAGTCTGCTCGACGTCAATGCGCTTGGCATTGTTACCTTCAGGGGTGATCGTGCGTTTTATCTCTTCGCCAAATGCATTGTAGCCATACGTGATAATCAGGTTTTTGTGTGTCTTTTTGTCGAGGATCTTCTGGGATTGGACCCGGCTGAATGCGTCATAGGTTGCGCTGACAAATACATCAGGGTCGTCTATTTCCGTGATATTGCCGCGTCCGTCATGCTTTCGCGTCTGGGTGTTTCCGGTGATATCTGTGTACTCAACGCACCTGCCGTTCGCCGAGAGGGTCTGCGACTGGGTCACAACAGCACTGCCTTTGATCGGTAGGATCACCGCTGTGTTCGGTTTCCCAAGCGCTCCGTAGCTAAGGGTTGTCTTGAAGCCGCTTTGGTCCTCGAACTCGTTTAGCAACCCTGTCTGCTTGTCGTAACTGAAGCTGTGATGCAGGTTGCCGCTTTTGATTGACTTCACTGCGCTGCCGAGTTGGGGAATGGTCTCATAGCTCAGCGTGCCCCGGGGGAACGTCTCTGTCTGAGGTGCGAGGTCGTTATCCAGGTAGGTGAAGGTGCACTTACATGCACTCGTGCTGGAGAGCATACGCTCTAGGCCGTCGAATACCTGTTCGCCTAGCACGTACTCCGTTTTTCCAGAGGTCAGCGTAATGCGTTCGATCAACTCTTTATCAGTATGCGCGGGATAAGACTTGGTCAAAATGCTGCCATCGGCAAAGGTAGTGGTCGCGTGGCGATCGAAAACATCGTAAGTGAATTTGGTGCAACGCCCTAGTTCGTCAGTGACGGAGGTGCGTCTATCTGCCACATAGGTCTGTGTGCTGGTGGAATGGGGTGTTAAAACCAGCCCATGGCTATCGACGGAGGAGGCTGCGAGTGCATAGCGGTCAATACGGATAACGTTGCCGCACACGTCCAGTTGCTGCATTTCATACCAGCCGAACGACTCGCTTTTCACAGGGACAAGCGGGAAAATTGAAATAGAGCATTCTTCAAATTGAAGCGACTGTTCAAAGTGAAGCGGCTGTTCAAACCAACCATTATGAGCCTCAGGCAGGGAATGCCAAGCGATACTGGAAGCGTCAAATGATAGAGTGTGAATGATATTTTGTTGTTCGTCAGCTTGTGTGTACTTTATTTGGGTGTTTTCACTCAGGGTGGAATCTAATTCAATGTCAACTCGAGCATTGAGATTGGGGTGGTGTGTGATTGTAGTACGGGACGTGGTTCTACCTGCGCTGTAGCCACAATCGATGGTTTTATGAATTTTGGAGCCGTGATATTTTTTTTGCTGTAATAGCACCCATTCATTGCTTGGGGGCTGACTATATTCCCATACCTCAATCTCTCGATTGAGGCTGTCGAAACCAGACAGTGTTTTCTTTCCTGCGCTGTCAGTATGTATGATATAGGAAGCTAATGAAGAGGCAATGCCGTGGGTGTCACCCAATATTTTTTTTCGTTGGTCAGCCGACGCCAGCCCGTGCTCATAACTTTCTGAGGTTTCGAAGTCAGTTCCTTCGTTGTTGATGATTTTGGTCAGGCGGCCCAATCCATCCCGAGTATAGGAAGAGGTGTTTCCGGAGAAATCTTGCTCCCATAATAGAAGGCCGGTGTGCTTCGACACTGAGTTTGCCGTGCGTCGTGTAAGCCCATCATGGCTTGTAAATGTTGTGGTTCGGGTTGTTTCATTCTGAGTGTGCGTGTAGTTGAAGTCCAGTGATGATGTTTGGATTTCTGGGTGGTTTGATTTTGTTTGTCTATTAATGACACGCTCCACTTGGTTCGATGAGTAGGAAAAAAAATCGTCGTCGTCAATTCCTTTTATGCTTATGTGTGAGGTCAACCTAGCGGGTCGCAGGGAGTCAACGTTGTTTTCGGATGGCTGATTGTACTCGCAAAAATTGATCTCGTTCACACGTTTGGAGTACTGCTCGCCATTGCCCTTGATGACGTAGGTCGGCAGCTCAGCCTTGATAGCGACTGTTAGTGTGTCGTGAATTTTGCAGCTGAGGTCATAGGAGCCATATACGTAATTCGTCTCGGTGAGGTTGGCGTCTGCGTAGTTATTTGGCTTGGACGTCTCTTTTGAACGAATAGCGCTTTTACAGTCGCCGGGGTTATGGTAGGAAAAAGTTTGTGTTGCTTCGTCACTGTTGAGTTCAGTAATTCGTCCGTATTCATCATACCCCCAAGTTGCCGAACGAATTTCACCCCCCGCACCGTTATGAGTTTCTTTAGTGATGCTGAAATATTTATTGTATTCGTAGACGGTAGTAACGAGATTGCAATCTGGATATGAAAATAGAGTTCCGCTAAAATTGTCCAAAAGGGTGTCAAACTGCTGAGTTATCTGGCCCCCCCCTGGAACGTGTCTCGTGAATGGATTATTCTTAACGAGGGCTTCATGCAACAACCCTGCAGCACCGTCAAGTACACTGTTTTGACGGAAGGTTATGTGTGACTTTTCATGAAGTGTTCCAGATTCGTTGAAACCGTAAAATATATACTCTTTCGGGGCGTCAAAAAGAGGTTGATAGTCATTGAGCGGGAGGGTAAGTGAAGAAGATACCCTCAATTCTTCACTGTAGTGGTATCCGGTGAAGGTAGTGGCAGTCAGATGAAATTTAACCCTGCTTCCTTGGAAGCCCACTGCCTCTTTATAGCCTGTGGGATATGTTATACGTTCAAGTGCGTCGAATTCATTGCACAGGAACTCCCAGTGGTTTGCGATATTTAGTGAGTGGTTGGTGAGCGTGTAAGCTCGAAGTCCGCACTCCCATGTAAACAAGCGTGCTTCAGGAAAGGATGGCCAAATCTCGACGCGCACGCTACCGTACTCATAGCGCACGGACAAGAGCTTTTCAGCAGCGTGATTGATTCTATAAATGGCTGCGAGTCTAATCTCTTTTCCATCCTCATATGAACCCCATTCGTAGCGTATACCTGTACCGATCGCCGATAGCCTTGCTGTGCACGGACAATGATCGGACTTGCCAAATTCAAGTATTTCGATTATTCCGCTTTTACGATAAGTCACCCGATAGCCGTGGCTACCCTCTTCTTCAAAAAAAACGTCGCCGGATGTGTTTTTCAAAGACAAGTCATCATTCACCTCAAAGAGGCGCCCGTCAGACAATGACAAAAGCTTTGTTTTCTTATTGTAAACCGAAACAGGTATGCGCCAACCTTTACCAAAGCCGAAGTCCTTCAGGTTTAGTGGGGAGAAACAAAGGCGGATTTCGAAGGATGGATCAACGAGGGTTGCTAAAAGAATATTAGCTGAAAACGTTCCGGTGAGCGGGTCGACGCCGCTGTCTATATAGCTATGAAAATTAACTTTCCCTTCTTGTGTGCTTGTGCTCATAGCGTGTGCTCCTTGAAAGCGCACTGGGAAATCCCAGGACACCTCAATCTACTGAATGATTAGACAGATTCGCTACTGATAGAAATGACAGGTGGATGTGTCTTTTTTTCGTACAAATCCTAAGGCCTGGCGTGGTTTTGCTGATCATCTGATACGGTTTTTATCGCCAAACCTGAGCCTGTGCTGATAACAGCTCGGGGGCCATAGTGCTCATGCCTGATCGAGGCCTGATGAGCACCGAGCCATGAACGATAGAATCCCCTTTACCGAGATCGCCGCGCCCGCAAGTTCAGCCGCCAAACGCCACGTTGACAGCGGCCTTCACACCCGCAGTTTCACCGGGCTGTACCGCAACCTGCGGATCGGTTTTGCGGGGGCGCTGTTCGCCCTGTTCTTTGGCACCGCCTGGCTTACCTGGAACGGCCGCCAGGCTGTGCTCTGGGACTTGGGCAGCAGCAAGTTCCATATCTTCGGCGCAACGTTCTGGCCGCAGGACTTCATCCTGCTGTCGGCGCTGTTGATCATCTGCGCCTTTGGCCTGTTCGCCATCACGGTCTACGCCGGGCGCGTGTGGTGCGGGTACAGTTGCCCACAAAGTACCTGGACCTGGTTGTTCATGTGGTGCGAAAAGGTCAGCGAAGGTGACCGCAACCAGCGCATCAAGCTTGCCGCTGCCCCCTGGAGTTTGGAAAAACTGGCCCGTCGGGCGCTCAAGCACAGCCTGTGGCTGGCCATCGGCTTGCTCACCGGCCTGACCTTCGTCGGCTACTTCACCCCGATACGGCCCCTGGCGGCAGAACTGTTCACCTTGCAGTTGGGTGGCGTCGCGCTGTTCTGGGTGTTGTTCTTCACCGCCGCCACTTACATCAATGCCGGCTTGCTGCGCGAGGCGGTGTGCCTGCACATGTGCCCTTATGCCCGCTTCCAAAGCGTGATGTTCGATAAGGACACCCTGGCGGTGGCCTACGACCCGCGCCGCGGCGAAACCCGTGGCCCGCGCAAGAAAGGCAGCGACGCCCACGCCCAAGGCCTGGGCGACTGCATCGACTGCACGATGTGCGTGCAGGTCTGCCCCACCGGCATCGACATCCGCGATGGCCTGCAAATGGCCTGTATCGGCTGCGCGGCCTGCATCGACGCCTGTGACGGAGTCATGGACAAGATGGGGTATGCGCGCGGCCTGATCGGTTACAAGTCTGAACACAGCCTGCAGGGCGGCACCACCCACTGGTTGCGCCCGCGCCTGTTGGGTTACGCCGCGGCACTGGTGGTGATGATCGGCGCGCTGGTAGTTGCCTTGCAACTGCGCCCGATGGTGTCGCTGGACGTGATCAAGGACCGCGGCCTGTTCCGCGAGAACGCCCAAGGCCAGATCGAGAACATCTACCTGCTCAAGGTCATCAACAAGACCGAAAGCACCCAGCGCTATCACCTGCGTCTGCTGGACGCTGACGGCTTCACCCTGCAGGGCAAGACCGAGTTCATCATCCCGGCTGGCGAAATGAGCGAACTGCCGGTCTCGGTGGCGATGCTTGCAGAACGCCCGACCAGCAGTTCGCAAACCTTGAGTTTCGAAGTGCAGGACAGTGACGAACCTGCCGTGCGCAGCGTGGCTCAAAGCCGCTTCGTCGCACCGATGAACCGCTGATCCCTTACACTGTTTTTCCACCTTGCCTGCCAGGCTTCGACAGAAGGCCAGAATGAAACGCTACGAACGATTCGCCGATGACATTGCCGAACTGATCCGCTCGGGTGTGCTAGGCCCTGGCCAGCGGGTGCCGTCGGTGCGCTATGCCAGCCAGACCCACGGGGTCAGCCCGTCCACGGTGTTCCAGGCCTATTACCTGCTGGAACGGCGCGGGTTGATTCGCGCGCGCCCGCGTTCGGGGTACTTCGTCAACGCCCATGCACCGCGCCAGTTCTGCGAACCGCAGGCCTTGCAGCCGGTCAGCGAGTCCACCGATGTCGACGTCAGCGCGCTGGTGTTCTCTATCCTCGACTCGATAAAGGACCCCAACACGGTGCCGTTCGGCTCGGCCTTCCCAAGCCCCGAACTGTTCCCGCTGCAGCGCCTGTCGCGCTCGCTGGCCAGTGCCAGCCGTGCGATGGACCCGCGCATGGTGGTCACCGACCTGTCGCCCGGCAACCCCCAACTGCGCCGGCAGATTGCCCTGCGCTACATGGTCGGCGGGCTGATGCTGCCGATGGAGGAGCTGCTGATCACCAATGGCGCGCTGGAAGCCCTGAACCTGTGCCTGCAGGCCGTGACCGAACCCGGCGACCTGGTGGCGATTGAAGCGCCGGCCTTTTACGCCTGCCTGCAAGTGCTGGAGCGGCTCAAACTCAAAGCCGTGGAAATTCCCGTTCACCCGCGCGAAGGCATGGACCTGAGCGTGCTGGCGCAGACCTTGGAGAAGCACCCGGTCAAGGCCGTATGGTGCATGACCAACTTCCAGAACCCGGTAGGCGCCAGCATGCCGGAGGCCAAGAAGCAGGCGCTGGTCGAGTTGCTGGCACGCCACCAGGTGCCGCTGATCGAAGACGACGTCTACGCCGAACTGTATTACGCGCAACAGGCACCCAAGCCCGCCAAGGCCTTCGACACTCAAGGCCTGGTGATGCACTGCGGTTCGTTCGCCAAGAGCCTGGCGCCCGGCTACCGCATCGGCTGGGTGGCCGCCGGGCGTTTCGCGCAGAAGATCGAACGCCTCAAGTTGATGACTTCGCTGTGCGCATCGATGCCGGCCCAGGCGGCCATCGCCGACTACCTGCAACACGGCGGCTATGACCGCCACTTGCGCAAGCTGCGCTACGCGCTGGAAGGCCAGCAAGCTAACATGCTCGCCGCCATCTCCCGCCACTTCCCGGCGCAGACGCGGGTTAGCCAACCGTCTGGGGGCTACTTCCTGTGGCTTGAACTGCCAGAGCAGATGGATGCGCTCAAGCTGTTCCACATGGCCTTGGCCCAGGGCATCAGCATCGCCCCCGGCCCCATCTTTTCACCGACCCGTCGCTTCGGTAACTGCATCCGCCTGAACTACGGCAGCCCCTGGCATGACGGCGCCGAAAAGGCCATGGAGACCCTGGGGCGAATCATTCGTTCATTTTGATAGCTGTTAGCCTGCGCCGCGACTATAGTTGCCCGATCCGCTCACCGGTTCGACACCATGCAGCCAGTCACGCAAGCTTCCTACGAGCAACTGCAGGCACGTGTCGCAGAGCTGGAATCGCTGCTGGCCCAGCGCGATGACATCGCGCTGGCAAACAACAAGCTGCTCGGTGAACTGGTCGACAGCAGCTTGGCCAACGTGTTTGCAGCCGACCGCAAAATGCGCCTGTTGGCGATCAATCGGACCGCCCGCGAAACCTTCCAGCGGTTTCGCGGTTTTGTGCCGCAGATCGGCGATTACATCCCGCAGTTTCTGGCCAACCAACCGGACATCATGGGTCGCTTGGCCCCCGTATGGCCGCGCCTGCTGGCCGGCGAAGCGTTCATCGACACCATCGCCCTCGGGCCACCTGACGCCCTGCGCCACTATGAAATCCGCTACCACCCGCTGCTCGACGCGCAGCAGCGCATCCAGGGCGGCTATATGTTCGCCTACGACATTACCGAGCGCATTGCCGAGCAGGAACGCCTGCACCAAACCGAAGAAGCGCTGCGCCAGTCACAGAAAATGGAAGCCGTCGGCCAATTGACCGGTGGCATTGCCCATGACTTCAACAACCTGCTTGGCAGCATCCTTGGCGCACTGGAGCTGGCCGGGCAACGCCTGAGCCAGCGTCGCGTGCTGGACACCGCCAGGCTGCTCGAAGTCGGCAAGGACAGCGCGCTGCGTGCAGCCTCGCTGGTGCAGCGTCTGTTGGCTTTTTCGCGCCAGCAAACACTGCTGCCGCAACCGGTCGATGTACAGCGGTTGGTGGCCGGCATGCACGACCTGATCCGCAGTTCGATCGATTCGCACATCGACTTGCAGGACCGGACACTGGCCGGCCAATGGTCGATCCGCATCGACCCTCAACAGCTGGAAAACGCCCTGCTGAACCTGTGCATCAACGCCCGCGATGCCATGCCCCTGGGCGGCACCCTACGCATTGGCTGTGAGAATGCCGAGCTCGACGACGAGCAGGCCCGCCGACTGGACGTGCCGCCAGGGCAGTTTTTGCACATACGGGTGGACGACACTGGCATGGGCATGAGCAAGGACGTGATGCAGCGTGCCCTCGACCCGTTCTTCACAACCAAACCCATGGGCCAGGGTACTGGCCTGGGGCTGTCGATGGTCTATGGCTTCGTGCGCCAGTCTGGCGGGCAATTACGCATCGACAGCACGCCTGGGCAAGGCACCAGCGTCCACCTGTATCTGCCCCAGGACGAAAGCACCACACACGAGCATCCTTGCACTGCGCCTGAACATGCTGACGCCAGGCCGCTTCACAGGCCACACCGGATCATGCTGGTAGAAGACCAAGCGACCTTGCGCCTGGTACTCGGCGAAGTGCTGAAAGAGCTGGGCCACCAGGTTCAGGTTTTCGAGGACGGCCGCAGCGCACTCGAGGCGTTGCAGCACGGCCCATTGCCTGACTTGTTGATCACCGATGTCGGCCTGCCCGGCGGCATCGACGGCAACCAGCTCGCAGAGGCCTACCGGGGCCTTGCCAACGAAGCACCGGTGATACTGATCACCGGCTACGACATTGCCAGCAGCATGGCCCGAGGCTGGCCTGCAGAGCGCACCGAGGTGCTGTCCAAGCCCTTCGACCTCAAGGCACTGGGTGAGCGCATCGATCGCTTGCTGGGCGTGGCTGCGCATTTGCGTTAAGGGTGTTTTCGCCCTTGGGGTGAACACGTTAGAGTTTGGGCCTTTAATTTCGTCGGACGTCGGCATGCCTTCCCGCGACCTGCTTTCCCTGCGCCAACACGTCGAAGACCTGGAGCGCCGTAACGCACTGCTGGAGTCGCAGTTGGCGAGCCACCAGGAACACGATCAGATTCTCTATCGCTCCTTGTTCGACACCATGGACGAAGGGTTCTGCATCATTGAGTTCTTCGATGGGCCACATGGCCCCTTGAGTGACTACGTGCATGTCGTAGCCAATGCAGCGTATGCGAAACATGCCGGCATCCCCAACGTGGTCGGGCAAAAACTGCGCGAGATGGTCCCCGACGAGGCCGACGTTTGGGTAGCCCGCTACGGCGAAGTGCTGCGCACCGGCGAGCCGCTGCACTTCGAACAGGAGTTGGTTGCCACTGGCCATGTCCTGTCCGTCACCACCTTTCGCGTCGAACCCGCTGAGCGGCGCCAGGTGGCGGTGCTGTTCAAGGATGTCACCGAACGGCGTCGTGCAGAGCTGGCCCTGCAGCGGTTGAACGAAGAGCTGGAGCAGCGAGTCAGTGCCGCGCTGGCGGAACGTCAGCTGTTTGCCGAGCTGGTCGAGCACAGCCTGGCCAACGTGCACATGATCGACAGCAACTTGCGCTGGCTGGCGATCAACCGGCAGGCCAAGCTGGAATTTCATTACTTGTATGGCGCCACCCCGGAAGTGGGCGACTCTGTGCCCGCGCTGATGGGCGATAACCTCACCGACCTGAACGTGATCATGCCGATGTGGCAGCGTGCACTGGCGGGCGAGCAGTTCACGATAACCCAGCGTTTCGGCAAGGGGGCTGCACAACGGCATTACGAGCTGCGCTTCAACTGCCTTCGCGACCCTGATGGCGCGATTCTTGGTGCCTACTTGTTCGCGTATGACATCAGCGAACGCGTCGCCGCCCAGCAGCGCCTGCTCAACGCTGAAGAGGCACTGCGGCATGCGCAGAAAATGGAGGCCGTGGGGCACCTGAGTGGCGGCATCGCCCATGACTTCAATAACCTGCTGGGTAGCATTCTGGCGGCCCAGGAATTGATGCAGCAACGCTTGCAACAGGCGCGTCACGACCAACTCGGCAGCTTGCTGGACGTTGCCAGTGGCGCGGCGCAGCGTGCCGCCGCTGTCGTGCACCGCCTGCTGGCGTTCTCGCGCCAGCAGACGCTGCAACCCCAGCCCACCGATGTCACCCGCTTGGTCAATGGCATGGAGCAGCTGGTCCGTGGCAGCATCGGCCCGTCCATCCAGTTGCACAGCCACTTCCCGCAGCACCTGTGGCCAACGTTCATCGACCCGCCACAGCTGGAAAACGCCCTGCTCAACTTGTGCATCAACGCCCGAGACGCACTGCCTGAAGGTGGGGCAATTACCCTCAGCGGCGACAACCTGACCCTTGACTTGCAGCGTGCCCAAGGGCTCGACCTGGCTGCAGGCGATTACCTGCGCCTTGGGGTCAAGGACAACGGGCGAGGCATGTCGGCAGAGGTCGCGGCGCGCGCGGTGGATCCGTTCTTCACCACTAAGCCAATGGGCCAGGGCACTGGCCTTGGGCTTTCCATGGTCTACGGCTTCGTGCGCCAGTCAGGGGGGCAGATGCGTATCCTGTCCAAGCCCGATGAAGGCACGCTGATCGAACTGTACCTGCCCCGCCACCTTGCTTGGCAAGCGATGAACAGTTTCGAAACCCCGGCTCAACTCCCGGCGAGTGGCAACAGCTTGCCGACTGGGCAAATCGTATTGGTAGAAGACCAGGAGCCCCTGCGCCTGGTCATCCGCGAAGTACTCGAAGAGCTCGGCCATGACGTCCAGGCATTCGCCGACGGCCCAAGCGCGCTGGCGTACCTTGAGCAGTGCCCCCCGCCGCACCTGCTGATCACCGATATTGGCCTGCCCGGTGGGCTGAACGGGCGTCAAGTCGCCGACCGATGCCGCGTACTGCACCCGCACATAAAAGTGCTGTTCATCACCGGTTACGATGAAAGCGCTGTACTCAGTCACGGCCAACCCCTGGAAGCGTCCAGTGTATTGACCAAACCCTTTGACCTGGCGGCACTCGTGGAAAGGGTCGCACAGCTGCTGATGCATTAGCGGCCCGTGGTTTATCGATGGAGCGAAATGAATGCCCAGTGATTGCTTGAATACAACCGATGAGCTGGAGGGTTTACGCCAGCGAATCGATCAGCTCGAACAGCAAAACAGCCAGTTGAACAGCGAACTGTTGCGCTTGAACGCACGCGCGCAGGCGTCGGAAGGCTACCGCTTTCTGTTCGAGAACATGGAAGAAGGCTTCTGCATCATCCAGTTCATCGATGGACCGCTTGGGCCGTTGAGCGATTATGTACACCTGATGGCCAACCCGGCTTACTGCAGGCATGCCGGGCTGCCCAATGTCGTGGGCCGGACCCTGCGGGAAGTGATACCCGACGAGGCCCATGTCTGGCTGGACTACTTCGGCACCGTGGAGCGGACTGGCAATCCGCTGTACTTCGAGCATGAGTTGCTTGCCACCGGCCGCTGCCTTGGCCTAGCGGCAATCCGTATCGAACCGGCCCACAACCATCAGGTGGCGGTGATCTTTCGTGATGTGACAGCGCGCAAGCGCGCTGAGAGTGCCCTTCAAGACCTCAACGCAGAGCTTGAGCAGCGTGTCGAACAGGCCGTGGCGCAGAGCCAGAAGGCCGAAGAGGCTTTGCGCCAAGCGCAGAAAGTCGAGGCTGTAGGTCAGCTGACAGGGGGTGTTGCGCACGACTTCAACAACCTGCTCGGCGGCATTCTCGGTGCCCTGGAGCTGGCCAGGGACAGGGTGGCCATCGACCAGCCCAAGGCAACCATTACCCCTTTGCTGGAAAGCGCCCATAGTGCGGCACAACGGGCTGCGGCGCTTGTTCATCGATTACTCGCGTTCTCCCGTCAACAGACCTTGCAGCCACGCGCCACCGACGTCGCGGTGCTGGTCACCGGCATGCTGGAACTGATCAGCCGCAGCACCGGCCCCCACATCGAACTCGACTACCAGTGCAGCGACGCTTGCTGGACGGTGCATATCGACCCTCCTCAACTTGAGAGCAGCCTGCTCAATTTATGCATCAATGCACGCGATGCTCTGCCCGACGGGGGTAGGGTCCGTATCGCCCTGTGCAATGTCTCGTTGGCCAGCGAGCAGGCTGCGCAGCTTGAGCTAACGCCTGGCGACTACCTCTGCCTCAGCGTCGAAGACAACGGCAGTGGCATGACGGATGAGACCCTGACGCGCGCCGTGGACCCGTTCTTCACCACCAAACCGCTTGGCCGCGGCACGGGCCTAGGGTTGTCGATGGTCTTCGGTTTTGTGCGCCAGTCCGGCGGGCAACTGCACATCGCATCGTCCTTGGGCCAAGGCACCACGGTGCGCTTGCTGCTGCCCAGACACCACGCGCAGCCTGCGCCTGCCGTACTCAAACCCGCGGTACCGGTACCGCGCTCGAATACAGGCGCGATAAAGCGAATCGCCGTGGTCGAGGATGTCAGCGCCATGCGCCTGGTGATTGCTGAAGTGCTGCATGACCTGGGCCATGACGTAATGATGTTCGAAGATGGCCCCCAAGCACTTGCAGGCTTGGCAGAGCAACCCGCGCCCGACCTGCTGATCAGCGACGTGGGCTTGCCGGGCGGGATCAACGGGCGCCAGTTGGCCGACACGTTGCGCGGGCGTTACACCGGGCTCAAGGTGCTCTTCGTCACGGGCTACGACGAAAGTGCAGCGCTGGCTAACGGCAACCTGGAAACCGACATGCGCGTGCTGACCAAGCCCTTCAGCCTCGAGGCACTGGCCGAGCAGGTCGGCCAGTTACTGGAAGGATAAGGCGCCTCAGCGCCCGCCGCCCAAATCGACGAAGCTGCCGGTGGAATACGAGGCCTTGTCCGAGAGCAACCAGACAATGGCCTCGGCGACTTCTTCTGGCCGGCCGCCGCGGCCCATGGGCAACCCGGGTTCGAGCTTGGCGACCCGGTCCGGATCACCGGAAAGCGCATGGAAGCCCGTGTGTATATAGCCTGGGCGCACGCCATTGACCCGCACGCCCTCGCCTGCCACTTCCTTGGCCAAGCCAAGGGTAAAAGTATCCAACGCGCCCTTGGAGGCCGCGTAGTCGACGTATTCGTTGGGCGAGCCCAGGCGCGCAGCCACTGAAGAGACGTTGACGATCGCCCCGCCCTGCCCGCCATGCCGACGCGCCATGCGCAACAGCGCATGTTTGGCGCAAAGCATGGGCCCAACGACGTTGGTCTTCATCATCTTGAGCAAGCGAAACTCGGACATCTCCTCGACACGGCTCTGCTGGCCGATGGTGCCCGCGTTGTTGACCAGCGCAGTCACCGGGCCAAGCGCCTCATCGACACGCTGGAACAGCTGAATGATCTCATCCTCGACACTGACATCGGCCCGCACAGCAATCGCTTCGGCGCCAAGCGCGCGGACCTGCCCAAGGACGCGCTCGGCAGCCTGGTCATCCGCGTGGTAATTGATGCAGATACGATACCCCTGCCGAGCGGCCAGCAGGGCTGTCGCCGCGCCGATACCTCGGCTGGCGCCAGTAATGACGATGACATTCTCCATGGGCCTGCCAATGCTGTTGAAAGTGGGCTTTCGACAATAGGACAAATGCCAACGCATGGGAATGCCACCCCTTCCCCAAAGCGCACAATCGCACGCGACGTTGCCCCAGCTCTTGATCCAGCTCTTGATCTTGATCTGGCTTTTGACCTTCAGCGACTCAGGAGGCCGAGCGCAGGCCTTGCGGAGGGAGGTGACGGGCAAGGATGCCCGTCAAGCGCTGGGGCCCAGGATGGGCCCTGCAGCGCGGTCCTCCCGGGAGCAAGGCCGGAGCGAGGGAACCCCGAAGCGCAGCGTAGGGGCCGGATGATGGAGCGCAGCCCTTTTTGGTTACTTTTTGGGGCGTTTGCCAAAAAGTGACCCGCCGTAAGGGCGGAAAGGTGACTAAGCGTCGCCTTGGCAACTGGCCCCTGCCACACCTTCAACACCAACAACACCAACAACACCAACAACTACTATCCCATCAATGCCCCGCAGAAGGCCCAGCCTTAGCCGTAAACGGCGGCCGCGCAAACCAAACCAACAAAATCAACCCCGCAAACACCCAAGTCATCATCATGAAATAGTCCACCGTAGACATCATGTAAGCCTGCGCATTCACGATCTGCTCCAACCGCGCATAGTTCTGCACACTGGCCCCCCCAAGCTGCTCCAGCGTATGCCGCGTCGCCGGATCAAACTGGCTGATATTCTCACTCAGATACGCATGATGCTGATCCGCCCGCCGTATCCAGATCCACGTCGTCAGCGACGCCGCAAAACTCCCCCCCAGCGTACGCAGGAAGGTCGCCAGCCCCGAGCCATCGGCAATCTGATGCGGCGGCAAGTCCGACAGCAAAATGCTCAACGTCGGCATGAAGAACAGCGCCACGCCAATCCCCATGAACAACTGCACCAACGCCACATGCTGGAAGTCCACCTCACTGGTAAACCCAGCCCGCATGAAGCAGCTCGTGCCAATCGCCAGAAACGCCAACCCCGCCAGCAGCCGCAAGTCGAACCGGTGCGCGTACTTGCCGACAAAGGGCGACATGATCACCGGCAACAGCCCGATGGGCGCCACCGCCAGCCCCGCCCAGGTCGCCGTATAACCCATCTGCGTCTGCAACCACTGCGGCAAGATCAGGTTGATACCGAAGAACCCCGCATAGCCCCCGACCAACACGATGGTGCCGACCCGGAAGTTGCGGTGCACGAACAGCCGCAGGTTGACCACCGGATGCCGATCGGTCAGCTCCCAGATCACGAACACCGCCAGGAACACCACCGAGATCAAGCTGCCCATGATGATGAACGACGACTCGAACCAGTCCAGGTCATTGCCCTTGTCGAGCACCACCTGCAACGCCCCCACCCCCACGATCAGCGTCAAAAGCCCGATGTAGTCCATCGGCTGGCGGCTGGTCACCACCGGCCGCGAGCGCATCTGTTGGCGTACAACAGCGGCGGCAAACAGGCCGATCGGCACGTTGATGAAGAAGATCCACGGCCAGCTGTAACTGTCGGTGATCCAGCCCCCCAGTATCGGCCCGGCAATCGGCGCTACCACCGTGACCATCGCCAACAGCGCCAGGGCCATCCCCCGTTTCGCTGGCGGATACACCGCAATCAGCAAGGTCTGGGTCATCGGGTACAACGGCCCCGCCACCACGCCCTGCAACACACGAAAGCCCACCAGCTCCGGCATCGACTGGGCGATGCCGCACAAGAACGATGCCAGCACGAACAGCAACGTGGCCCAGATGAACAGCTTCACCTCGCCAAAGCGCCGGCTCAGCCAGCCTGTCAGCGGCAAGGCGATGGCGTTGCTCACGGCGAACGAGGTGATCACCCAGGTGCCCTGCTCATAGCTCACCCCCAGGTTGCCGGAAATGGTCGGCAAGGCCACGTTGGCGATGGTGGTGTCGAGCACTTGCATGAACGTTGCCAGCGACAGGCCGATGGTGGTCAGCAACAGGCTCGGCGGCGTGAACTGGGCGGCAGCCTGGTTGCTCATCGCTGCGCCGTCTTGCCGGATGCGCTGTTCTCGTGAATCAGCCGGGCGATCAGGTTATCGGCATCGACCAGTTGGCGGTCGTACACCTGGGTGGTGTAGCTGGCCTGCTGCGGCGGTTGCTGGGCCAGGGTCGGGCCACTCTGGTCGTGCAAGTCGACCTCCACCAGCGTCGACAGGCCGATACGCAGCGGATGGTCCTTGAGCTGGTCCGGGCTTAGGTGAATACGCACCGGCACCCGCTGCACGATCTTGATCCAGTTGCCGGTGGCATTTTGCGCCGGCAGCAGAGCGAACGCGCTGCCAGTGCCTGCACCGAGGCTGTCGACCGTGCCGCTGTACTTGACCGCGCTGCCGTACAGGTCGGCGCTGATTTCCACCGGCTGGCCGATACGCATGTCGCGCAGCTGGGTTTCTTTGAAGTTGGCATCGATCCACACCTGGTCCAGGGGGATCACCGCCATCGTCGCGGTGCCCGGCTGCAGGCGTTGGCCCAGTTGCACGGTGCGCTTGGCGACATACCCGGTCACCGGCGCCACCAAGGTGGTGCGGGCATTGTCGAGGTAAGCCTGGCGCAGGTCGGCAGCGGCTGCCATCACTTCAGGGTGCGAGGAAACCACGGTGTCGTCGACCAGCGCGGTGCTGGTGTTGAGCTGCTGACGGGCACTGGCCAGGGCGCTCTGGGCCACACTCAGGTCGTCACGGGCGTGGGAGATTTCTTCTGCCGCAATCGCACCGCTGTCGGCCAGCACCTTGCGCCGGTTGTAGTTGTCCTGGGCCTTTTGCAATTCGGCCTGGCGCGTCTGCAACTGGGCCTTGAGCCCATCGACATTACTGTACAAGCCGCGCACCTGGCGCACCGTGCGCGCCAGCTTGGCTTCGGCGGACTGCAGCGCCACCTCGCTGTCGGACGGGTCGAACTGCAGCAGCACTTGGCCGGCGTGAACCAGGTCGCCGTCATCGGCACCAATGCTGGTGACAGTGCCGGTCACCAGCGGGGTGATCTCCACCACGTTGCCATTGACGTAGGCGTCATCGGTGCTTTCGTGCCAGCGCCCGACCAGGGAATACCAGGCCCAGGCGCCGACACCGCCGAGGATCAGCAGCAGAAGCAGGCCAAGCAGCCAGGCCTTGCGTTTGCGCGACGGCGCAGGCGCGTCGGCAGGGGTTGGGGTGTCTGTGGAAGTGGCCATGACAATACCTTGGATAATGCGTAACAGGGGTCAACGATCGCCAAAGCGGCGGATCGTCAAAGGGTCGCCAGCGCTGAGCAGCACCTTGGCCAACAAGCGCTCGAGCGTCTTGAGCTCTTCGGGTTGCAGTGCGCCGCACAATTCGTTCATCGCTGCCGCTCCGATTTCTGGCAGCCGGTCCGCCAGGCGCTGGCCATCGGCGGTCAAGGCCAGGCGCACCTGGCGTCGGTCGTCGGCGCAGCGGTTGCGCAGGATCAGGCCCTTCTGCTCGAGGCGGTCGAGCATGCGGGTCATCGAACCGCTGTCCAGGCCCAGGTAGCGGCACAGCTCGGCCGGGGTGTCCACCTGATACTGGGTGACGATGATCAACACCTTGAACTGCGCGGCGGTGACGCCCTCTGATTCGAGGTGCCAGTCGAGAATGCGGTCCTTGAGGATCGCCGCGCGGCCCAGCAGCATGCCGATGGCACAGGTCTGGAAGTTTTCTGGAGAGAAATGCGCCATGGAGTCTGCCCGGGTAATTGTTTAAAAATATTACTGCCTAGGCAGTGAATGTCAAAGCTTTGATTAGGGTGCTATGCAAAATTTCATGAATTTGCATAGCCCGGACCTTTGTGGGCCGCCCCTACCTCAACGCTGGCACAGCGCCGCAAGCGATCGCCATGCCTACCAGTTCCGCCAGGCTTCCTGCTTGCAGCCGTTTCATCACCCGCCCCCTGTACAGGTCAACGGTCTTCACGCTAACCCCGAGGCGCTCGGCGATCTCGCGGTTGTTCAAGCCCTGGGCCAACGGCACGAACACATCGCGCTCCCGTGGCGTCAGGCCATCGACCCGCGCCTGAACCTGCGCCAACGCCTGGTCGCCCTGACGCGCGCGCCCTGCCCGCTCCAATGCCGCCTGCACACTGTCGAGCAGCAACTGGTCGCTGTAGGGTTTCTCGATGAAATCGCAGGCACCGGCCTTGAACGCCCTAACCACGATCGGCACGTCGGCATGGCCACTGACAAAGATCACCGGCAGGTCCAGGCCCCGTTCCTTCATCAACTGCTGCACCGCCAGCCCGCCCAGCCCAGGCATGCGCACATCCAACAGCACACAGGCCGGCCCGTCATCGATGCACGCATCCAGAAACGCCTGCCCACCGGCAAACGACAGGGCCTCGAGCCCCACCGACTGCAGCAGCCAGACCGTGGAATCACGCATGCCCTGGTCGTCGTCGACCACATACACCTTCGCTTGCACCCTGACCTCCCGTTATTCCCTGCTCACTGCCAAGCGGCAGCACAACACCAACCCACCGTCCGCGCCCGCACGTGCCCATAAGCTGCCACCAAAGCCTTCGATGAGGCTGCGGCTCATGCTCAGGCCCAGCCCTAGGCCATCAGCCTTGCTGGTGGTGAACGGGGTAAAGATTTCATCCAGGCGCTCGGCCGCCACGCCCGGCCCTTGGTCCGTCACTTCGACCAACACGCCGTCGCCTTCGCGCACGGCGCCCAGCAGGATACGTGAGGGCCGTTCGCCCTGCTGTTCGCGATTGGCATCGATGGCATTGCGCAGCAGGTTCAGCAGCACCTGCTCCAGCAACACCCGGTCGGCATACACCGCCGGCAATTGCGCGCTCATGCGCAGTTCGATGCTGACCTGGTCACGCGCCGCCTCCCAGGCACACAGGCGCATGGCTTCATTGGCCACATCGAGCATGTCGAGCGCTTGCAGCCGGCGGGGCCCTTTACGCAGGAACACACGTAGCCGGCGGATCACCTGCGCGGCGTGGGTAGCCTGCTCGGTGATGCGCTGCAGCCCCTGGCCGACCCGCTCACGCGCCTGCGGGTCGCGCTCCAGGCCTTGCAGGTAACGCTGGCTGGCGTTGGCATAGTTGACCACCGCCGCCAACGGCTGATTGATCTCGTGGGCGATGCCCGAGGCCAGCTCGCCCAAAGTGGCCAGCCGCGCGCTGTGGGCCAGGCTTTCTTGGGCCTCGATGCGCAGGGTGATATCCCGGGAGACACTGACGATTTCCACCACTGCCCCGGTGTAGGTCTCGCGGATAGCGCGGCTGGCGATCTCGAACCAGCGGTAGCCGCCCGCCGCCTGGCGCACCCGGCAGGTCATGGTGTGGTAGCCATCCTGGTCCAGGGCAGCAGCAGCCTGGGCCAGCACCTGGCGGCGTTCACGCGGGTGCAGC
Organism: Pseudomonas sp. DCB_AW; assembly: GCF_026240895.1. Classification (NCBI taxonomy): domain Bacteria; kingdom Pseudomonadati; phylum Pseudomonadota; class Gammaproteobacteria; order Pseudomonadales; family Pseudomonadaceae; genus Pseudomonas; species Pseudomonas sp. DCB_AW. The sequence continues at coordinate 15,820 of NZ_JAPFCE010000017.1, read as the reverse complement.
AAGGTCCGCACGGCCATGCCACGCAGTTGCTCGGGCCACCGGCCCAACAGGCGGAAGGCCGCCGGCGAGGCGTCGAGGAAGCGCCCGTCAGGGCTGTGCCGGGAGATCAGGTCCGTGGTGTTCTCGATGATCAAGCGGTACAAGCGCCGGGCGCGGCTGGCTTCGCGTGCACCCTGGCGTTCGGCGCTGGCGTCACGGCAGCGGCCAAGCACCTGCTGGCCCTGGTCGTCAGGGATAAAGGTCCACAGCACGATGCGCTCGCCAACCTGTACTTCCACGTCGGCAATTGCCCGGTGCTGCCGCAGGCAGGCCCGCACCAGCGCGGCGCAGTTGGCCGGTAGCCAGGCCGCCAGCGGCGGGCCTTCCTGCAGCAAGGCCTGCAAGGCCGGGTTGGTGGCCAGCGGCCTGGCATCGGCGGCCAGCAACAGGCTGGGCTGCGGGTCTTTGGCGAGCAAGGGAGACAGGGTCTTGTCCACGGTATGCGACTCGTTGTTATAGTAGTTTTACTATATTGCTATAGTCGATATTCCATCTACCATAGCGACTCGCGTAAAACTGCGACAGGGGAAAGCGGCCAACCGTACGCTTTTCCACACCCTGAACAGAGCTAACAATCAGCCACCGGGGGTCACGCGCACAGGCTGCGCTTGCCTCCCCTACAGGATTACCGCATGTCGATCTATGCCCAGGGCCTGATGCCCGCTGCCGTCAACCATGTCGCCCTCACCCCACTGAGCTTCATCGAACGCACCGCTGCGGTGTACGGTAACTACCCGGCTGTCATCCATGGCGCCATCCGCCGCAACTGGCAGGAAACCTACCAACGCTGCCGGCGCCTGGCCAGTGCCCTGATTGGGCGCGGCATCGGCCGTGGCGACACGGTCGCGGTGATGCTGCCAAACACCCCGGCCATGCTCGAAGCGCACTTCGGCGTGCCCATGACCGGTGCGGTGCTCAATACCCTCAACGTTCGCCTGGACGCCGAAGCCATCGCCTTCATGCTGCAACACGGCGAGGCCAAGGTGCTGATCACCGATCGCGAGTTCCACACGGTCATCGAAGCCGCCCTGGCCTTGCTCGAACACCCGCCCCTGGTGGTCGACGTCGATGACCCGGAGTACGGCGAAGGCCGCGCGGTCAGCGCGCTTGACTACGAAGCCCTGCTGGCCGAGGGCGACCCGGAATTTACCTGGGAATGGCCCGATGACGAATGGCAGGCCATTTCGCTCAACTACACCTCCGGCACCACCGGCAACCCCAAGGGCGTGGTCTACCACCATCGCGGTGCCTACCTCAACGCGCTGGGCAACCAGATGACTTGGGCCATGGGCCACCGCCCGGTGTACCTGTGGACCCTGCCCATGTTCCACTGCAACGGCTGGTGCTACCCCTGGACCATCACCGCCTTGGCCGGGACCCACGTGTTCCTGCGCCGGGTCGACCCGCAAAAGATCCTCACCCTGATCCGCGAACACCGGGTCACCCACCTGTGCGGCGCGCCCATCGTGCTCAACGCCCTGGTCAACATGCCTGAGGCCGCCAAAGCTGCCATCGAGCACCCGGTGCAGGCCATGGTCGCAGGCGCCGCGCCCCCCGCCAAGGTGATTGGCGCGGTGGAAGAAATGGGCATCCAGGTGACCCACACCTACGGCCTGACCGAGGTGTACGGCCCGGTGACGGTCTGCGCCTGGCATGAGGAATGGGACGCGCTGCCGCTGGAAGCGCGCGCACGCATCAAGTCCCGCCAGGGCGTGCGCTACCCGACGCTCGATGGCCTCATGGTCGCCGACCCGCAAACCCTCGCCCCGGTGCCGCGCGACGGCAACACCCTGGGCGAGATCTTCATGCGCGGCAACACGGTGATGAAGGGTTACCTGAAAAACCCTGAGGCCACGGCCGAGGCCTTCCGCGGCGGCTGGTTCCACACTGGCGACCTGGCAGTCTGGCATGCCGATGGCTATGTCGAGATCAAGGACCGGCTCAAGGACATCATCATTTCCGGTGGCGAAAACATCTCCACCATCGAAGTCGAAGACGCCCTCTACAAACACCCAGCGGTGCTGGAAGCGGCCGTGGTGGCGCGCCCCGACGACAAATGGGGCGAGACGCCCTGCGCCTTCGTGGCGCTCAAGCCTGGCCGGGAAGACACCCGCGAAGCCGACATCACCAACTGGTGCCGTGAGCACCTGGCAGGGTTCAAAGTGCCGAAGACCGTGATTTTTGGCGAGCTGCCCAAGACCTCCACCGGCAAGGTCCAGAAGTACGTCCTGCGCGACCGCGCCAAAGCCCTTTAAGGCTGTAACTGCCTCTTCGCGGGTAAACCCGCTCCCACAAGAACAGCGCCGTTCTTGGGAACTGCATTAAACCGGTGGGAGCGGGTTTACCCGCGAAGAGGCCCGGCCAGACAACCTATAACTCACTTCTTCGAGCCGACGATGCCCCACTACACCGCCCCACTGCGCGACATGCGCTTCATCCTCCACGATGTGTTGCAGGGCCCTGCCCTGTGGGCACGCCTGCCCGCCCTGGCCGAGCGCATCGACGCCGACACAGCCGATGCCATCCTCGAAGAAGCGGCCAAGGTCACCAGCCAGCTGATCGCCCCGCTCAGCCGCAACGGTGACGAGCAGGGTGTGCATTTCGAAGCCGGCCAGGTCACCACCCCGGATGGCTTCCGCGACGCCTGGCACACCTACCGGGAGGGTGGCTGGGTTGGCCTGGGCGGCAACCCTGAGCATGGCGGCATGGGCATGCCGAAGATGCTGGGCGTACTGTTCGAAGAAATGCTCTACGCCGCCGACTGCAGTTTCAGCCTGTATTCGGCCTTGAGTGCCGGCAGTTGCCTGGCAATCGATGCCCACGCGAGCGAAACACTCAAGGCCAGCTACCTGCCGCCGCTCTATGAAGGCCGTTGGGCCGGCACCATGTGCCTGACCGAACCCCACGCCGGCACTGACCTAGGGTTGATCCGCACCCGCGCAGAACCCCAGGCCGATGGCAGCTACCGCATCAGTGGCAGCAAGATTTTCATCACCGGCGGCGAGCAGGACCTGACCGAAAACATCGTCCACCTGGTGTTGGCCAAGTTGCCGGATGCACCGGCGGGGGCTAAAGGCATCTCGCTATTCCTGGTGCCCAAGTACCACGTCAATGCCGATGGCAGCCTGGGGGAACGCAACGCCGTGCAGTGCGGGTCGATCGAGCACAAGATGGGCATCAAGGCCTCGGCCACCTGCGTGATGAACTTCGATGGCGCCATCGGCCACCTGGTCGGCGATGCGAACAAGGGCCTAGCGGCCATGTTCACCATGATGAACTACGAGCGGCTGTCCATTGGCATCCAGGGTATCGGCTGCGCCGAAGCGTCGTACCAGAGCGCCGCACGCTACGCCAACGAACGCCTGCAAAGCCGTGCCGCCACGGGCCCGCAGGCGAAGGATAAGGTGGCCGACCCGATCATCCAGCATGGCGATGTGCGGCGCATGCTGCTGACCATGCGCACGCTTACCGAGGGTGGCCGGGCCTTTGCGGCGTACGTGGGGCAACAGCTGGACCTGGCCCGCTACGCCGAAGACGCCGGAGAACGCGAACATGCCCAGCGTCTGGTGGCACTGCTGACGCCCGTGGCCAAGGCGTTTTTCACTGACAATGGCCTGGAAAGCTGCGTGCTCGGCCAGCAGGTGTATGGCGGCCATGGCTACATCCGCGAATGGGGCCAGGAACAACGCGTGCGCGACGTGCGTATCGCACAGATCTATGAGGGCACCAACGGCATCCAGGCCCTCGACCTGCTCGGGCGCAAGGTGCTGGCAGACGGTGGCCAGGCGCTGGCCAGTTTCACCGCCGAAGTGCGCGCCTTCAGCGTTGCCGCGCCACTGTACCGCGAAGCCCTGCAAGCCAGTGTTGCGCGTCTGGAAGCCACCAGCGCCTGGCTGCGGGCACGCGCAAGCCAGGACGCCAACCTGGTCAGCAGCGTGGCCGTGGAGTATTTGCACCTGTTCGGCCTGACCGCCTACGCCTACATGTGGGCGCGCATGGCCGCCGTGGCGCAGGCCAAGCGCGAACAAGACCCGGCCTTCCATGAGGCGAAACTGGCGTGTGCAGCGTTCTTCTTCCAGCGCGTGTTGCCACGCAGCCTGGGGCTGGAAGCCAGTATCCAGGCCGGCAGCGCGAGCCTGTACGGGTTGACTGCGGAACAGTTCTGATAAGCGTGGGGGCGTAAAGCGCCCCCCGGCACTGCCCGCGAAGGGTTCTCAAACGCTGAAATTCCATTGCAAATCCGACGAAAAACCGGCACAACTGATAGTCATTCGCCATTACCTCGGTTCTCGGGAACCCTCTAGCAAGGGTAGAATGCGCAAAACCCGGAGCCGCAATGAATCACGACCGCCTCAATCCCAGCCCAGACGATGCCATTACCGACGCCGCCGCGCATTGGTGCATGCGCCTGCACGCCGAAGATTGCACGGCGGCAGAACGCGAGGCGTTCGCCCGCTGGCGGGCGGCTGACCCACGGCACGCCGAGGAATACCAGGCGATGCTGGAAATCTGGCAGACCGCCGACCTGCTGCCACGCAACGCGACCGTTGTCGATTTCAACCCGCCGTCACGCCAGGCCGCACGCGTTCGCAACTGGCGCCCGCTGGCCTCGGCTGCTGCCATCGCCCTGGCGGTACTGCCGTTGGCAGGCTGGATGGGCTGGGAACAAGGTTGGCTGCCCAACCATTACCAGCACTTCGAAGCCAGCGACCGGATGCAGACAGTAGAGCTGAGCGACGGCAGCACGGTGCAGCTCAACCTCAATACCGAGCTGACATACCTCAACTTCAAGGACCAGCGCCAGGTTACCCTCAAGCGCGGCGAGGCGTTCTTCAAGGTCCAGCACGACAGTGCGCACCCCTTCATCGTCCACGCTGGCCGCGGCCAGACCCGGGTAACCGGCACCCAGTTCAACGTCTGGAAGTACCAGGACCAGGTCAAGGTCACCTTGGTGGAAGGTTCGGTGCTGGTGTCCAGCGACGGCAGTGCCGGCGGCTACCGCCTGGGCCCTGGGATGCAGGCCAGCTATCACAAGGGCGATTTCGAGCCGCAACTCGCGCAAAGCGACGATTACGGCAATGCCCTGGCTTGGCGCAATGGCAAGCTGGTGCTCGATAACCTGAGCCTGGAACAGGCGTTGCCGGTGATCAACCGCTACCTCGACGCCCCGCTGCTGCTGGCCGATGCCAGCACCGGGCGGATCCGCATCAGCGGCATCTATAACACCCGCGAAGTCGGGCGCCTGGTCAATAACCTGCCCAAGGTGCTGCCGGTCTACCTGACCCGCAGCAAGGACGGCAGCACAGTCCTCAACAGGATCTCGCCGCCGCCCGACAAGGGCTGACGCCCTCCTCGCCTTAGAGCGTCATCGCCGCCAACCAGCCAAACGCCAGCAGCGGCAGGTTGTAGTGGATGAAGGTCGGCACCACCGTGTCCCAGATGTGGTGGTGCTGGCCGTCCACGTTCAGGCCCGAGGTCGGGCCCAAGGTCGAGTCCGACGCGGGCGAACCTGCATCCCCCAATGCCCCGGCGGTACCCACGATGCACACCGTGGCCACGGGGTCGAAGCCCAGTTGCACGCACAGCGGCACGAAGATCGCCGCCAGAATCGGCACGGTGGAGAACGACGAGCCGATGCCCATGGTCACCAGCAACCCCACCAGCAGCATGAGCAAGGCGCCGACGCCCTTGCTGTGGTCGATCCACTGCGCCGATGTCTCTACCAGGCTCTTGACCTCGCCGGTGGCCTTCATCACGTCGGCAAAACCCGACGCGGCAATCATGATGAAGCCGATCATGGCCATCATCTTCATGCCTTCGGTGAACAGGTCGTCAGTGTCTTTCCAGCGCACGATGCCCGACAGCGAGAAGATCAGGAACCCGACCATGGCGCCAATGATCATCGAGTCCAGCAACAGCTGCACGATAAACGCCGCCGCGATCGCCAGGCCAGCGACCATCAGGGTCAACGGGTTATATTGCACGCTGACCTGCTCGACCTGCTCGATACGCGCCAGGTCGTAGTCGCGCTTCTTGCGGTAGCTGAAGAACACCGCCAACAACAGGCCGGCGAGCATGCCCGCCGCCGGAATGGCCATGGCATGGGTGACATTGACGCCGCTCACATCGACCCCGGCGCGGGCGACGTTGGCCAGCAGGATCTCGTTGAGGAAGATGTTGCCAAAGCCCACCGGCAGAAACATGTACGGGGTGATCAGGCCAAAGGTGATCACGCAAGCTATCAGTCGACGGTCGATGCGCAGACGCGTCAACACATACAGCAGCGGCGGCACCAGCAGCGGGATGAAGGCGATGTGGATGGGCAGGATGTTTTGCGACGACACCGCCACCACCAGCATCAGGCCGATCATCATCCACTTCACCTTGCCGCCATTGGCATGGCCCTGGCGGTCGATCATGGCCAAGGCCCGATCGGCCAGGGCGTGCGCCAGCCCTGACTTGGCGATGGCCACGGCAAAGGCGCCCAGCAGCGCATACGACAATGCCACGGTGGCGCCGCCACCCAGCCCGCCATTGAAGGCCTTCAGCGTGCCCTCGATGCCCAAGCCGCCGACCAGGCCGCCGACCAAGGCACCAATGATCAGGGCGATGACCACGTGTACCCGCGACAGGCTGAGTATCAGCATGATGCCGACCGCGGCGATCACTGCATTCATGGTTGGCTTACCTCATAAGGACAGAAAAAAAGCGCGCACTCTGAAGCAGTGGGCGGCAGATGTCAAAAGCGCCATGTTGCGGCGCATTACTCAGCCCCGCCTTAATTTAAATTGAACGTTTGAATAAAGAAAAAAGCGCGATGGCCGACACAGTCGACAGCCAGAACTATTACAAGGGATTCGCCCCATGCCTTTGCGACAACTTTCCATCCAGTGGAAGATCACCCTGCTCGCCGGTCTGTGCCTGGCCGGCATCGTCACCCTGCTCGTCGGCCTTTCGCTGTACCGCATGGACCACAGCTCGGACCTGGTCAAGGCGAGCAGCATGCAGATGCTCACCGATGCGGCCCAAGGGCGCATCGAGTCGCAAGGTGAAGTGCAAGCCTTGAACATTCGCCGTCAATTCATGGACGCCTATCAGTACGGCGCCGGCTTCGCCCGCCAGGTGCTGTTCCTGCGCGAGCAGGCCGATAAGCGCTTCCTCGACGCCTACGACCTGCGCGAGGACATGACCCGCCAGGTGCGCGCCGCGTTGCAGGCCAACCCTGACCTGCTCGGCATGTCGCTGGTGTTCGAGCCCAACGCACTGGACCACAAGGACAACCTGTTCACTGCCAAGCCAGAGCTAGGCAGCAACGAAACCGGGCGTTTCGCGCTGTACTGGTCGCAACCACGTGCCGGCCAGCTGACCGCCATGGCCCTGCCTGAACATGACATGGCCAACACCGAGGTCGGCCCCAGCGGCCAGCCCGCCAACACGTGGTGGGTGTGCCCGCGCAGCAGCGGCAAGGTCTGCGTGGTGGAGCCCTACTTCTATGACATCGATGGCCAGCGGGTGCTGATGACCAGCATCGTCTTCCCCCTGGCCGTCAACGGCAAGGTGATCGCCACCCTGTCGATCGACATCAACCTCAACAGCCTGCAGGCCTTGACCCAGAATGCCAGCCGCAGCCTGTACGAAGGCCGCACCACCGTGGGCATTCTCAGCCCGGTGGGCCTGTTGGCCGGTTACAGCGCCGATGCCGGCAAGCTGGCCCAGCGCTTCGACCAGGTCGACACGGCCAAGGGCGCCGAACTGGTGCGCAAGCTGGCCGAGGGCAAGCTGAGCATCCTGCACGACCAGCAACGCCTCAAGGTGTTGGCGGCTTTCGAGCCGATCCCCGGCGCCCAGCCCTGGGGCGTGCTTCTGGACGTGCCGGAAAACGCCCTGACCGGGCCCGCCGAAACGTTGAAACAGGAACTCGATGCACTGAACACCAGTGGCACCTTGCTGGAGCTGGGCCTGGGCCTGGCCGCTGCAATCGCCGGCCTGCTGCTGGTGTGGCTGATGGCGCGTGGTGTGACCCGGCCGATTCTGGGCGTGGCAGCGATGCTCAAGGACATCGCCAGTGGCGAAGGTGACCTGACCCGCCGCCTGACCTACCAGAAGCAGGACGAACTGGGCGAGTTGGCCGGTTGGTTCAACCGCTTCCTCGACAAGCTGCAGCCCACCATTGCCGAGGTCAAACGTTCGGTGCAGGCCGCCCGTGGCACGGCTGACCAGTCCTCGGCGATCGCCAGCGAGACCAGCGCTGGCATGGAGCAGCAGTACCGCCAGGTTGACCAGGTGGCGACCGCCTCGCACGAAATGAGCGCCACCGCCCAGGACGTTGCCCGCAGCGCTGCCCAGGCTGCGCAGGCAGCGCGCGAGGCCGACCAGGCCACCCGCGAGGGCCTGGCCGTGATCGACCGCACCACCCACAGCATCGATGCCTTGGCCGCCGACATGAACAACGCCATGGCCGAAGTCGAGGGCCTGGCGCAGAACAGCGAAAAAATCGGCTCGGTGCTGGAAGTGATCCGCTCGATTGCAGAGCAGACCAACCTGTTGGCACTCAACGCTGCAATCGAAGCCGCCCGCGCCGGTGAGGCCGGCCGTGGCTTTGCCGTGGTCGCCGATGAAGTGCGCAACCTCGCCCGGCGCACCCAGGAGTCGGTGGAAGAAACCCGTCAGGTGATCGAGGCCTTGCAGGCCGGTACCCGCGAAGTGGTCGGTGCCATGGACAACAGCCACCGCCAGGCCCAGGGTGGCGTGGAGCAGGTCGGCCAGGCCGTCACAGCACTGCAGCGCATCGGCCAGGCAGTGACGGTGATCACCGACATGAACCTGCAGATCGCTTCGGCCGCCGAAGAACAAAGCGCGGTGGCCGAAGAGATCAACAGCAATGTCGCAACCATTCGCGATGTCACTGAATCGCTGTCAGGGCAAGCCAACGAGTCGGCTCGGGTCAGCCAGTCGCTCAACAGCCTGGCCAATCAACAACAGGCGCTGATGGATCAATTCCGCGTCTGATGCGTTAGAGGCCGGCGCTTGCCGGCCTCACCTCAAGGTTCGAAGCGGCCGTTGCCGAGTATGCGATCGAGCATTACCAACGCACCGTGAACGTTGGGCCTGGCCCCCATCGGCAGTACATCGGTACCCGGCTCGGTGGCGTCTTCATACCCGGACGCCATGACCAGCAGGTGCATCTGGTCGGCATTCAGGTAGACGTGATGGTGCTCCATGGCATAGCACTGGATCAGACTCAGTGCGCCCGTCACCATGGGAGTTGCACTGGAGGTGCCGGCGTAGTTCTCGGAGTAGTCCCTGTTTTCACCCGGTAAGTCCTGCAAGTCACCTCTGGACAGGGTCACTACGCTGTCGCCCCAGCCATTGAGCATGCGGTGGCGGTAGCGGTAGTTGGAGTACGTGTGGGGCTTGCCGCTGTACGATTGGCATGCGCCAATCAAGATGACACCGGCGTCGCCGTAGTCGTCGAAGTAGGGCCAATTGGCAAGGTCGACGCCCTGGTTGGCTTGAGTCCCTTGTTGCGCCAGGGTCTTGCTGCTGCCATTGGCCGCCGCGTTGACCACCACAGCGCCGCGTTGGGTCAGTTGCTGCATCACTGTCCACCAGGCCTTGTCGTGCAAGGACGGCAGCAGGGTGCTGAATACTGCGGGGTTGGCGGATTGACGATTGATGGCGACAATATCCCCGGGTTCCACGTTGCGCAGCAGGTCTTTGAGCACCTGATTGTTGCCGTGAATATCCTTGGAGCGGTTGTGGTACAGGTACAATTCGCTGTCGTGACTGACCCCCGTTGCCCCAAACCCATTGCGCGTTGCCAGGATGATCCCCACAGAGGCAGTCCCGTGCTTGGGATCGTCGTTGGGCGCTAGCGATACGATCTTCAGGTCAGGGTTGCCCCGCAGGTCCTCGTGTTCCGCAAACAACCCGCCGTCACTGAAATGGATCCGCGAGCCTCGCCCAGTTACCCCCCCGGCCCAGGCCTTGCGCACGTTCAATCCTTTCCATCTTGGCCCTGGTGCGTCGAGGTAATGCTGGCGAGGCTCGAAGTCGGGCGTGGGCTGGGCATTTTCGTGGGCTCGATTGCCCGCCACCACGGCGGCGCCGGTCAACAGCGTGGCTACCACCGCCGCCGCGCCAAGCAAGATCAGGTTTGGCTGGGCGCTGGCTTGCAGGAACTGCATGGACTGCACGTACTCCAGCGCGGCCAGGGTCTTGAGCAGTGCGAGGTAAGTGTCGTTGAGCATGCTCGGCGGCTGCTCCAGATAGCAGAACGTGCGTAATGCCTGGAGCCGATCGTCGTGCTGCTCCTGCTCATCCAGAACAGGCCGGGGGGTAAGCACGGTATTCAGATTCGGCCAATAACGAACCAGTACCGAGCCTGAATCGGGCTGCAGATCATCAAGCAGCCGTTGGTAGCCACCCGCTTCGAACGCGATAACCAGCGTGGGGTACGCGGCACCTGGCGCCACTGCCGCAAGGCCTTGCGCGAGCTGCTCACGAGGTTCGTATTCGCGGCTGCTCTGGCCCACCTCACGCTTGCCTCGCCCGCCCGCAGACGGCAGCGGTATTTTTTCGAGCACGCGTCGGTTCAACTCCTCGGCCTTGATCTCGAGCACCAAGGGCGGCAAGTCAATGATCCCGGCAACGCCGGTAGGCCGGTTCATGGCCCGGGCATGTTCATCCAACAGGACGACTCTTGGCCGGATGCTATAGACACCTGACGCTTCTTCGGCGATCAACGTGGCCGGGCATCCATGGTCCCCCAAGCGGCCAGTGTGTACCTCGGACTGTACCGAGACCCCTCTGAACGACACCGCGCCCTCAGGCCCGGCCCGCTCCAGCTCGTAGCGAATACGGCTGACCTTGTGCAGGTCTGCACCCATGCACCGAACGTGAAATTTTCCATCGAAACAGAAGTTGCGGTAATAGACGAAACTCAAATCAAGGGTCATCAGGAATGCCTCGCGCCGTGGGCCAAGTGTGCTGCCGAAATGGCAACGCACACTCTTGCAACCGCGCGCCACGGGGCACAGAGAGAGCGCCTTCCCTGCCTCCCGCCAGGCAAAGCAAGCAAAGGGGTCGTCTACACTTGCCGGCACTGACTCAGCGGCTACCGAGGAGGCCCCGATGAAAAGAATTCCAACGCTGCTGGCCGGCCTGCTGCTGGCTTTTGGCTTGGCCAGCACCGACAGCGCCGCCTCAGCGGAACGCAACGCGCCGATTCACTTTGGCGCCATTGGTTGGGAAAGCGGTGCACTGACCACCGAGATCCTGCGCCTGATCGTCGAGCGTGGTTACGGCTACCCCACCGACACACTGCCCGGCAGCACCGTGAGCATGGAAGTGGCCTTGGCCCGCAACGACCTGCAGGTGATCGCCGAGGAATGGGCCGGGCGCAGCCCCGCGTGGATCAAGGCCGAGCAGGCTGGGCAGGTGTTTGCCCTTGGCGACACGGTCAAGCACGCTGAGGAAGGCTGGTGGGTGCCAGCCTACGTGATCCAGGGCGACCCGTCACGCAACCTCAAGCCCTTGGCACCGGACCTGCGCAGTGTCGACGACCTCAAGCGTTACCCCAAGGTGTTCAGCGACCCTGAAATGCCGGACAAAGGGCGCTTCCTCAACAGCCCCAGTGGCTGGACGTCCGAGACGGTCAACAGCCAGAAACTCAAGGCCTATGGGCTGGATGCGCTGTACAACAACTTCCGCAGTGGCTCTGGCGCAGCGCTGGATGCCGAAATCAGCTCGTCCATCCGCCGCGGCCAGCCAGTGCTGTTCTATTACTGGAACCCGACCCCGCTCATGGGGCGCTACAAGCTGATCCGCTTGCAAGAGCCGCCCTTCAATGAAAAGGCCTGGGCCACCCTGACAGATGCCAGCAACCCCAACCCGCAAGGTAGCCAGTCACTGCCAGCCAAATTGTCGATTGGCGTTTCCAAGGCGTTCAAAGAAGGCTACCCGGACCTGGTGGCGGTGTTCGAAAAAGTCGACCTGCCGATCGATCGGCTCAACAGCGCCCTGGCCGAGATGAGCGAAAAGCGCATCCCGCCCAACCAGGCTGCCCTCGCCTTTTTGCGCGATAACCGCGACGTGTGGAAAGCCTGGTTGCCTGCGCAGGTCGCAGCCAAGGTCGAGGGCAGCCTATGAGCGGCGGCTTTCCCGAAGCCCTGCAATTTTCCTTCGCGGGCCGCGTCAACCAACTGGTCGACTGGCTGGTGTTGAACTACGGCGACCACTTGCGCAGCCTCTCGGATCAACTGCTGCAACTGCTGGTGGGGCTGGAAAACCTGCTGCGCCTGTTGCCTTGGTGGGCGCTGTTGCTGGTGGTCGGGCTGCTCGCCTGGCATGCCAGCCGCAGCCTGTTGCGCAGCCTGATGATGGTGGCCCTGCTGGCCTTGATCGGCGTGCTCGGGCTGTGGGACAAGCTGTTGCAAACCTTGGCCTTGGTCCTGATCAGCACGGGCTTGTGCGTGATGGTTGGCGTGCCGCTGGGCATTCTGCTGGCGTCCCGCCCGCTGGCTCGACGGCTACTGATGCCGGTGCTGGATGTGATGCAGACACTCCCGGCCTTCGTCTACCTGATCCCGGTGCTGATGCTGTTTGGCCTGGGCAAGGTGCCGGCGGTGTTCGCCACCCTGATCTACGCCTTGCCGCCACTGGTGCGGCTGACCGAACTGGGCTTGCGGCAGATCGACCCGTCCTTGTTGCAGGCTGCGCACGGCCTGGGTGCCAGCCGCTGGCAGCGGCTACGTCGCATCGCCCTGCCACTGGCCCTGCCCAGTATCATGGCCGGGCTCAACCAGTCGGTGATGATGGCGTTGTCGATGGTGGTGGTGGCTTCGATGATTGGCGCCCGCGGGCTGGGTGAGGATGTGCTGGCGGGGATCCAGACCCTTAACGTCGGCCAGGGCGTCGAGGCGGGGTTGGCGATCGTGGCGCTGGCCATGGTGATTGACCGCATCAGCCAGGCGTATGGGCGCACGGGGCGTTGAAGTACGCAGATGCCGGCTTGCCGGCGACCGGCCCCGCACTGACAATGCACGTCTGCCCGCTCAGCCCTGGAGCCCCTTCGCGTGTCCCTCAAAGCCCTGCGCACCCTGGTGACCATCGCCCGCCACGGCACCTTCGCCCGTGCCGCCGACCTGCTCAGCCTCACCCCTTCGGCCGTGAGCCTGCACATCAAGACCCTCGAAGACGAACTGCAGGTCACCCTGTTCGATCGCAGCCGACGGCAAGTCGTGCTGACCGAAGCCGGGCAGTTGGCGGTCGCGCGCGCCGAGAGCATCCTCGGCGCCTATGACGAGCTGGCCGATGCCTTGGCCAGTGGCCCGAGCCTACGTGGCCGCTTGCGCCTGGGGGCGATCCACACGGTGCTGGCCCGGCGCTTGCCCAAAGCCCTGCTGTGGATCAAGACTCACCACCCGCAGTTGCACATCAGTGTCGCGTCGGGCATGTCGGCGGAATTGGCCCGGCGCGTCGAAGACGGCGAACTCGATGCAGCGATCACCACCGAGCCGGTCAGCCCTTACCCGCAGAGCCTGGTCTTCACGCCCCTGTTCGCTGACCGCTTCTGGGCCATCGCCAGCCCCGACCTGGCTGGCCAGAGCGTGCCCGAGCTGCTGGCCAGCCAACCGTTCCTGCGCTTCGACAAACGCGCCTGGGCCGGACGGCAGATCGAACAGGAGCTGCGCCGCCAGCACCTGCAAGTCAGCGAACAAATGGAGCTGGACAGCCAGGAAGCCCTGGCCAGCATGGCGGTGATGGGCCTGGGCGTGGCCATCATCCCCATGGCCGACGCGGACCTGCAGCGCTTGCCGCCGGCGACCTGCCTGCCGTTTGGCGAACCGCAACTGACGCGCCGGGTGGTGCTGCTGGAGCATGAGAAAAGCCAGCGGCGCCACCTGAGTGCGGTGCTAAAGACGGCCCTGGACGCCTAAATCGCATCAACCGTGCAGTTATTCTCAACGGTCACTGAAGAAAACAACGTTTTTACAAACCAAATCGCCCCCGTAGTCTGTAGCGGTACCCGACGACGGAACGCCGACCATGCTCCACCTACTGCTGACCACACTGCTACCCATCATCCTGCTGATCGCCCTGGGCACCTTTCTGCGTGTGCGCGGCTTTCTGGCCGAAACCTTCTGGCCCGGTGCCGAACGCCTGAGCTATTACGTGCTGCTGCCGTCGCTGTTCCTGCATGGCCTGGCCACCGCCAACCTCGACGGGGTACCGATACTGGGCATGGTCGGAGTGCTGATGCTGTCGACCCTGCTCGGCGCCTTGCTGCTGGTGCTGTACCAAGGCGCGGTGAACCATGACGGTGCCGATTTCACCTCGGTGTTCCAGGGTGGCATTCGCTTCAACAACTACATCGGCGCAACCCTGGCGGCGGGCATCTATGGCAGTGCTGGCATTGCCTTGGCGGCCGTTGCCAACGCCGCCATCGTGCCCTTGGTCAACCTGCTGTGCGTACTGGTGTTCGCCCGTTTCAGCGCACGCCACAGCTCACTGGCCACGGTACTGCGGGCGATCTTCGCCAACCCGCTGATCGTTGGCTGCGCGGGTGGCCTGCTGCTGCGGGTCACAGGGCTGGGCTTGCCGGCAGGGCTTGAACCGACGGTCAAGGCGCTTGGCCAGGCCGCCCTGCCCTTGGGCCTGCTGTGCGTGGGCGCAGCCTTGGGCGGTGCCAGCGTCGGCCGCCAGGTGCGCCCGTTGATGGCCGCCTCGGCGTTCAAGTTCCTGGTCATGCCGCTGACGACCTGGGGCCTGTGCCGTGTGCTGGGCCTGGGTGGGCAGGCGGCAGTCGTGGCCGTGCTGTTCCAGGCCTTGCCTACGGCGTCGTCGTCCTATGTGATGGCCCGGCAGATGGGCGGCAACGCACCGCTGATGGCCACCATCATCGCTCTGCAGACCGTGGTAGCCGCCGCAACCCTTCCTTTGGTGCTAATGCTTACGCTTGGCTAGACTCTGAATCAACTCAGCGATCGGAAGCTCGGCCATGCGCCTCTCGTGGATGGTAATCGGCTTGACCTCGGCCCTGCTTGCAGGCCCATTGCACGCTGCAGACACGGCCAAGGCCGCGGTCGCCGAGGACAAGGCCGAAGTCCTTGAAGAAAAAGTGGTCGAGGACGCCCCGCCGCCGAAAAAGGCCGAAACCATCACCCCAGGCGAAGTGAAAGCAGTCGACCCGGCAGGCCAATCGCCGCTGGACGACAGCATTACCTGCCTGGCCCGCACCATCTATTGGGAAGCCAAGGGGGCCAACGAAAAGGACATGACGGCGGTGGCCAGTGTCGTGCTCAACCGCCTGGGGCATGATGGCTTCCCGGACACCATTTGTGGCGTCGTCAAACAAGGCGTGGAAACCAAGGCCTGCCAGTTTTCCTGGTGGTGTGACGGGCGCTCGGACCAGGTCGAGGAAGCGCAGCGTTACGACATCGCCAAAGAAATCGCGCGCAAGGCGCTCAACCAGCAGCTCAAGGACCCTACCGGCGGTGCGCTGTACTTCCACGACCGCAATGTGCACCCGGATTGGGCCAAGGCCTACCGCAAGACTGCGGTAACCACACATTTTCTGTTCTACAAGCCTAAGCAGGCGCAGGCCCGCTGATGTGTGTGGGTGTTTGGGTGTTTGGGTGTTTGGGTGTTTGGGTGTTTGGGTGTTTGGGTGTTTGGGTGTTTGGGTGTTTGGGTGTTTGGGTGTTTGGGTGTAGGAGCAGCCTTGTGCTGCGAAGAGGCCGGTGAAAGCACAGTGAATCTTCGCTGCTTTCACCGGCCT
>NZ_JAPFCE010000151.1:0-1239 GCF_026240895.1 Pseudomonas sp. DCB_AW | reverse complement strand
GCTTACCTTGAATCCAGCGCGGACCTGTAGGAGCGGCCTTGTGTCGCGAAAGGGCCGCAAAGCGGCCCCAATCATTTCTGCCGCAATGCACCGATCCTGTGCCCTCTGCACCGCACGAAGGCACAAAAACCCTCAAAACCTGGCAAAAAAGCCCTGAAAGCCAATGTTTCCGGGTTTTGCAAAACTGGCACGCCCCCTGCAATAAGTCCTGTATCTCCAGTTTCGGGGTCCTCGGTACAGGCAGGCCGGGAAAACCCCTCTTTTATTTGCAGTAGCGCAAGTTTTGGGGACCCTGGTACAGGCAGGCCGGGACATCCCCTCTTTTATTCGTGCAGCCTCACCTGCACACGCCAACGCCCAGCGTCCTCTGCACCGGCCCACTCGCCGTGCAGAGGGCGCGCGGCCACCACCGTCAGCAACAGCCCTTCCTCGCTTTTCTGCACACGCCAGCCCACCGGTTTGCCCTGCAGGCTCAATTGCCCCCGCTGGGCCTTGCCCTGGGCCTCGAACAGCACGGCAACCGTCCCCTCGACGTTCTCGCCATGCAGCTTCGGCTCTTCGTTGAACCATAGGTCGAGCCCGTCTTGTACCACCTCAACCTGCTCCAGCACCCGCTCATCGGGGGTGGTCAGGCGGCCAATCATCAAGCCCACCATCAGGCCGACAATGGCCAGCGATAGCATCACCCGTGGGAAGGCCTTCGAACGCAGGTCCGGTTCAGGGGTAGAATGCTCGTCATCTTCACGCCTGGAGCCGTGCATGTTTCACGTCATCCTTTTTCAACCAGAAATTCCGCCGAATACCGGCAACATCATTCGCCTCTGCGCCAACAGCGGTTGCCACCTGCACCTGATCGAGCCCATCAGCTTCGAACTGGATGACAAGCGCCTGCGCAGGGCGGGGCTGGACTACCACGAGTATGCCACGCTCAAGCGCCACGAGAGCCTGGCCGGATGCCTGGAAAGCCTGGGTAACCCACGGCTGTTCGCCTTCACCACCAAGGGCTCGCACCCCTTCCATGAAGTGGCTTACCAGCCGGGCGACGCCTTCCTGTTTGGCCCCGAAAGCCGCGGTTTGCCAGCCGACGTGCTGGACAGCCTGCCGCCCGAGCAGCGCTTGCGCCTGCCGATGCTGGCGCCGATTGGTTGTGCCTTGCTGGGCCTTTCGGTCGGTGAGCAG
Source organism: Pseudomonas sp. DCB_AW (assembly GCF_026240895.1). Lineage (NCBI taxonomy): Bacteria > Pseudomonadati > Pseudomonadota > Gammaproteobacteria > Pseudomonadales > Pseudomonadaceae > Pseudomonas > Pseudomonas sp. DCB_AW. The sequence continues at coordinate 60 of NZ_JAPFCE010000151.1, read as the reverse complement.
ATCGACTGGCCGGCGCCGGGCGGCAAGACCCTCAAGCTGAAGCTGCTGGAAGTCGAGTAC
>NZ_JAPFCE010000202.1:0-396 GCF_026240895.1 Pseudomonas sp. DCB_AW | reverse complement strand
GGCCATGGCCCAGGTGCAGCTGCAGGAGTCTGGAGGAGGATTGGTGCAGGCTGGAGGCTCCCTGAGACTCTCCTGTATAGCCTCTGAACGCGCCTTCAGAGGCTATGCCAAGGCCTGGTTCCGCCAGGCTCCAGGGAAGGAGCGTGAATTTGTATCAGCTATTAGCTGGCTGAATAGCAGCATCGCCTATGCAGACTCCGTGAAGGGTCGATTTACTATCAGCAGAGACAACGCCAAGAACACTCTGTATCTGGAGATGAACGGCCTGAAACCTAACGATACGGCCGTTTATTACTGTGCAGCAGATCCGAGTAATCGTTTCTACACCGCCGTCAATCGTTACGACTACTGGGGCCAGGGGACCCAGGTCACCGTCTCCTCACACCACCATCACCA
>NZ_JAPFCE010000201.1:0-396 GCF_026240895.1 Pseudomonas sp. DCB_AW | reverse complement strand
TGGTGATGGTGGTGTGAGGAGACGGTGACCTGGGTCCCTTTGCCCAGCCACGGGGGGGTAGAACTTATGTAAGTCAATCCCTGACGGAAATCTGCTGCACAGAAATAAACGGCCGTGTCCTCACTTTTCACACTATTCATTTGCAGAAACGCCGTGTCCTTGGAGTTGTCTCCGGAGATGGTGAATCGGCCCTTCACGGAGTCTGCATAGCGCGTACTACCAGCATTCCAGCTAATAGCTGCTACAAACTCACGCTCCTTTCCTGGAGCCTGGCGGAACCAGCCCATGGAACGCCGACTGAGGGTGCCTCCAGAGGCTGTACAGGAGAGTCTCAGAGAACCCCCAGCCTGCACCAATCCTCCTCCAGACTCCTGCAGCTGCACCTGGGCCATGGCC
>NZ_JAPFCE010000200.1:0-396 GCF_026240895.1 Pseudomonas sp. DCB_AW | reverse complement strand
GGCCATGGCCCAGGTGCAGCTGCAGGAGTCTGGAGGAGGCTTGGTGCAGGCGGGGGATTCTCTGAGACTCTCCTGTTCAGTCTCTGGAGGCACTTTCAGTAGATATTCAATGGGCTGGTTCCGCCAGGCTCCAGGAAAGGAGCGTGAGTTTGTAGCAGCTATTAGCTGGAAAGATGGTAATACACAATATGCAGACTCCGTGAAGGGCCGATTCACCATCTCCGGAGACAACACCAATCACACGGCGTGGCTGCAAATGAATAGTCTGAAAACTGAGGACACGGCCGTTTATTTCTGTGCAGCAGATTTTCGTCAGGGATTGCGGTACATAAGTTCTACCCCTCCGTGGCTGGGCAAAGGGACCCAGGTCACCGTCTCCTCACACCACCATCACCA
>NZ_JAPFCE010000199.1:0-396 GCF_026240895.1 Pseudomonas sp. DCB_AW | reverse complement strand
GGCCATGGCCCAGGTGCAGCTGCAGGAGTCTGGGGGAGGATTGGTGCAGGCTGGGGGCTCTCTGAGACTCTCCTGTACAACCTCCGAACGGACCACCGACACTTTGACCGTGGCCTGGTTCCGCCAGGCTCCGGGGAAGCAGCGTGAATTTGTAGCGCTAATTAGCAGGACCGGGATTGTCGCGGACTATGCGGACTCTGTGAAGGGCCGATTTACCATCTCCAGAGACAACGACCAGAACCGAGTGTATCTGCAAATGAACACACTGAAAACTGAGGACACGGCCGTTTATTACTGTGCAGCAGATCCGAGTAATCGTTTCTACACCGCCGTCAATCGTTACGACTACTGGGGCCAGGGGACTCAGGTCACCGTCTCCTCACACCACCATCACCA
>NZ_JAPFCE010000198.1:0-385 GCF_026240895.1 Pseudomonas sp. DCB_AW | reverse complement strand
GGCCATGGCCCAGGTGCAGCTGCAGGAGTCTGGGGGAGGCTTGGTACAGACCGGGGGGTCTCTGAGACTCTCCTGTGCAGCCTCTGGATTCACTGTCGCCGATTATGCCATAGGCTGGTTCCGCCAGGCCCCAGGGAAGGAGCGTGAGGCAGTGTCATATATTAGAAGCCGTAAGGGCACGACGTACTATGCAGACTCCGTGAAGGGCCGATTCACCATCTCCAGTGACTACGCCAAGAAGTCGGTGTACCTGCAAATGAACAACCTGAAACCTGAGGACACGGCCGTTTATTACTGTGCAGCAGATTTTCTACACCGCCGTCAATCGTTACGACTACTGGGGCCAGGGGACTCAGGTCACCGTCTCCTCACACCACCATCACCA
>NZ_JAPFCE010000016.1:0-102105 GCF_026240895.1 Pseudomonas sp. DCB_AW | reverse complement strand
TCATCCAGCAACGCCTTGGCCATGGCTCCTGCGCAGATGCGTAGCAAGAGGCTGGAGTTGTTGTAGGTCGCGGGGGCAAGCTTTGAGAATGCATCAGGGCTGATAGGTGCTCGCCACAACACATTTACCTGCTTTTTTAACAACCCGGTCCGCCCCTTACGAGGGCAACCACCTGGAGATTCACGTTCATGTCACAACCGATCGTCGTCGCGGCGCTGTACAAATTCGTCACCCTGCAAGACTACATCGAGCTGCGCGAGCCGCTGCTCAAAGCCATGCTCGACAATGACGTGAAAGGCACCCTGCTGCTGGCCAACGAAGGCATCAACGGCACCGTGTCGGCCACCCGCGAAGGCATCGACGGCCTGCTGGCCTGGCTGCGCAACGACCCGCGCCTGGTGGATGTCGACCACAAGGAATCCTACTGCGACGAACAGCCGTTCTACCGCACCAAGGTCAAGCTGAAGAAAGAGATCGTCACCCTTGGTGTGCCGGGCGTGGACCCCAACCAGCAGGTGGGCACCTACGTCGAGCCCAAGGACTGGAACGCCCTGATCAGCGACCCTGAAGTGCTGCTGATCGATACCCGCAACGACTACGAAGTGGCCATCGGCACGTTCAAGGGCGCCGTCGACCCCAAGACCGAGACCTTCCGCGAGTTCCCCGAGTACATCAAGGCCAACTTCGACCCGAGCAAGCACAAGAAAGTGGCGATGTTCTGCACCGGCGGTATCCGTTGCGAAAAAGCCTCCAGCTACATGCTCGGTGAAGGCTTCGAGGCGGTCTATCATCTTAAAGGTGGCGTCCTGAAGTACTTCGAAGAAGTGCCTCAGGAAGAAAGCCTGTGGGATGGCGACTGCTTCGTCTTCGACAACCGCGTCACGGTGCGCCATGACCTGAGCGAAGGCGAGTACGACCAGTGCCATGCCTGCCGCCACCCGATCAACGCAGAGGAGCGTGCGTCCGAGCACTATTCGCCAGGTGTCAGCTGCCCGCACTGCTGGGACAGCCTGAGCGAAAAAACTCGCCGCAGCGCCATCGACCGGCAGAAGCAGATCGAGCTGGCCAAGGCCCGCAACCTGCCGCACCCGATCGGTTACAACTACAAAGCCGAGGCCTGATGCATGTCTGCACGCCTGCTGTATGTGATGGACCCTATGTGCTCCTGGTGCTGGGGTTTTGCGCCGGTGGCCGCGGCCCTGATCGCCCAGGCGCGTGAAGCCGGCGTGCCGACCCACCTGGTGCCAGGCGGCCTGCGCACCGGCGGCAGCGCCCTGGATGCGTCGACCCGCAAGTACATCCTCGAGCATTGGCAGGCGGTGGCCGACGCCACTGGCCAGCCGTTTCGTTTCGAGGGCGCCATGCCTGACGGTTTTGTCTACGACACCGAACCTGCCTGCCGCGCCCTGGTCACCGCCCGTGAGCTGGACGCCGAGCGCGTCTGGCCACTGCTGGCGTTGATCCAGCGCGCGTTCTACGAGGCCGGTGTCGACGTGACTACCGCGCCGCACCTGGTTGAGCTGGCCGAACAGGCAGGCTTCGACCGTGCGGTGTTTGCCGAGGCCTTTGCCCGCGCCGACACGCGCGTGGCCACCGCAGCCGATATTGCGTGGGCGCAAGACTTGGGCATCGCCGGTTTCCCCACCCTGCTGGCCGAGCGTAACGGCCAGCTGGCGCTGCTGACCAACGGCTACCAGCCGCTGGAGCGCCTGCAACCCTTGCTCGGCCGCTGGCTGCAGCAGGCTGCCTGTGCTTGATGTGCCCGGGTCGCCCGACCCTGTGCCAGGGAAACCCCACAGTGCGGCCGATCGACTGAGCTGGGCGGAAATCCGCCGCCTGGCCCTGCACCACAAGAAAAACCTCTGGTCCGCCAACCTGATTGCCGTGCTCGCGGCGTGCTGCAGCGTGCCGATCCCTTTGCTGCTGCCGCTGCTGGTGGATGAAGTGCTGCTGGGCCACGGCGACGCCGCGCTGAAGTGGATGAACCAGCTGCTGCCGGCCAACTGGCAGGTCGCGGCCGGCTATATCGGCCTGATGCTGGCGCTGACGTTGTGCCTGCGCCTGGCCGCCCTGGCCTTCAACGTGGTGCAGGCCAAGCTGTTTGCCGGGCTGGCCAAGGACATCGTCTACCGCCTGCGTATTCGGCTGATCGAACGGCTCAAGCGGATTTCCCTCAAGGAATACGAAAGCCTGGGCAGCGGCACGGTGACCACTCACCTGGTCACCGACCTGGACACCCTCGACAAATTCGTCGGCGAGACCCTCAGCCGTTTCCTGGTCGCCATGCTGACCCTGACCGGCACGGCGGCCATCCTGATCTGGATGCACTGGCAACTGGCGTTGCTGATTTTGCTGTTCAACCCGCTGGTGATCTACTTCACCGTGCAGTTGGGCAAGCGCGTCAAACACCTGAAAAAGCTCGAAAACGACAGCACCGCGCGCTTTACCCAGGCGCTGTCGGAAACCCTCGACGCCATCCAGGAGATCCGCGCCGGCAACCGCCAGGGCTATTTCCTGGGGCGCCTGGGCGTGCGCGCCCGGGAAGTGCGTGACTACGCCGTGGACTCGCAATGGAAGAGCGATGCCAGCGGCCGCGCCAGTGGTTTGTTGTTCCAGTTCGGCATCGACATCTTCCGCGCCGCGGCGATGCTCACTGTGCTGTTTTCCGACCTGTCGATCGGCCAGATGCTGGCGGTGTTCAGCTACCTGTGGTTCATGATCGGCCCGGTGGAGCAACTGCTCAACCTGCAGTACGCCTACTACGCTGCCGGTGGCGCCCTGAGCCGGCTCAACGAGCTGCTGGCGCGTGCCGACGAGCCGCAGTACCCCGCGGCCAGTGACCCGTTCGTGGGCCGCGAAACAGTGGGCATCGAGGTGCGCGACCTGCGCTTTGCCTATGCCGACGAGCCGGTGCTCGAGCACCTCGACCTGTCCATCGCCCCGGGCGAGAAGGTGGCTATCGTGGGGGCCAGCGGTGGCGGCAAGAGCACCTTGGTGCAACTGCTGCTTGGCCTGTACAGCGCCCAGGCGGGGACCATCCGCTTTGGCGGTGCCAGCCTGCAGGAAATCGGCCTTGAAACCCTTCGTGAAAACGTCGCGGTGGTACTGCAGCACCCTTCGTTGTTCAACGACAGCGTGCGCGCCAACCTGACCATGGGCCGCGAGTGCAGCGACGAAGCCTGCTGGCAGGCGCTGCGCATTGCCCAGCTGGACGCCACCATCGCCGCCTTGCCGCAAGGCCTGGACAGCGTGGTCGGGCGTTCCGGCGTGCGCCTGTCCGGGGGCCAGCGGCAACGGCTGGCGATTGCCCGGATGGTCTTGGCCGAACCTAAGGTGGTGATTCTCGATGAAGCGACCTCGGCGCTGGATGCCGCCACCGAGTACAACCTGCACCAGGCCCTGGCACGCTTCCTCAGTGGCCGTACCACGCTGATCATCGCCCACCGCCTGTCGGCCGTGAAACAGGCCGATCGGGTGCTGGTGTTCGACGGCGGGCATGTGGCTGAAGATGGTGACCATCAGCAGCTGATTGCCGAGGGTGGTTTGTACGCCAAGCTGTACGGGCATCTGCAGCAGACCTGAGCCTCTAGTTAAGGGCGGTGCGAATCGCCCCATTCCTTGTCATAAAAAACCCCTCCACGCAGATGGCAAATGGCCTACGCTGTGCTTGTCTGGGTTGATTCGAGCCTTATCTGCTCTGTGACAGGGACTCCATGAAGGGACATCGCACTCTAGAAGCGCCGAAGCTGCTGGGTATCATCTGGCCCTTCATTGCCGTCGTGATCTTCCAGGCGGCATTGGCCGGTCTCAGCCTCTATACGCTATCGGCGGTACGCGCCTATGTCGCGGGCGAGAGCTTGTGGTCCAAGGCTCAGAAAGACGCCATCTATTACCTCAACCTGTACGCCGATAACCGCGACGAAGGCACTTACCAGCGCTACCGCCAGGCCATCACCGTGCCCCACGGCGATCACCAGTTGCGTGAAGTGCTCGACCAGCCCAATCCGGACTTGAACGCCGCGCGCGATGCCGTATTGCAGGGTGGCAACCACCCCAACGACGTCGAACGCATCATCTGGTTCTATCGCAACTTCCGCAGCATCAGCTACATGCAGACGGCCATCGACTACTGGGACATCGGTGACCGCTACTTGGGCCAGCTGGATGTGCTGGCGGGCGAGATGCGCACAGGCTTTGCTGGTGGCCAGGTCGATGCCGGCACGATCAGCGACTGGAAGGCCCGCATCGTCGCCATCAACGAAGGTGTGACGCCGGCCGCCAGGGCCTTCAGCGATGCGCTGGGCGAGGGTTCGCGCATGCTGCTGCAGGTGCTGCTGATCACCAACCTGCTGACTGCCTTGTTCCTCATTACCATTGCCTGGCGCCGCTCCAGCAAGTTGCTGGCCCAGCGCCAGGCGTTCGCCAGTGCCCTGCAGGCCGAAAAGGAGCGGGCGCAGATCACCCTGCAGGCGATTGGCGATGCAGTCATCACCACCGACGTCGATGGCTATATCGGCTACATGAACCCGGCGGCCGAGCAACTCACCCACTGGCAGGCCGGCCAAGCCCAGGGGCTGCCACTTTCGGCGCTGTTCAGCCTGGTGGACGAGCAGGCCGAAGAGGACGGCCGCAGCCTGGTCGAGCAGGTGCTCAGTGGCAGCCTGAAGGGCGGCGCCGAGCATGCCCGGCTGATCCAGCGCCTGGACGGCAGCACCGTGTCGATCAACCTGGTGGGCTCGCCCATCGTCAATGATGGGCAGGTCAGCGGCATCGTGCTGGTGCTGCACGACATGACCCAGGAGCGCCAGTACATCGCCAACCTGTCCTGGCAGGCGACCCATGACGCCTTGACCGGCCTGGCCAACCGCCGCGAGTTCGAATACCGCCTGGAGCAGGCGCTCAACGGCCTGGCACGCCAGGCTGGGCGGCATTCACTGATGTTCCTTGACCTCGACCAGTTCAAGCTGGTCAACGACACCTGTGGCCATGCGGCGGGCGACGAGTTGCTGCGCCATATCTGCGCCGTGTTGCAGTCGGGGCTGCGCGAAGGTGACACGCTAGCCAGGCTGGGTGGCGATGAGTTTGGCGTGCTGCTGGAAAACTGCCCGCCGGACCAGGCCGAGCGTATTGCCGAGCAACTGCGCCAGATGGTCCAGAGCCTGCACTTTGTGTGGAAGGGGCGCCCGTTCGTCACCACCGTCAGCATTGGCCTGGTGAACATGGCGCAGGCCCCTGGAACCCTGGAGGCCTCGCTGCGTGCCGCCGACATGGCCTGCTACATGGCCAAGGAAAAGGGCCGCAACCGGGTGCAGGTGTACCATGCCGACGACAGCGAGCTGTCCATGCGCTTTGGCGAGATGGCCTGGATCCAGCGTTTGCATGTGGCCCTGGAAGAAAACCGCTTCTGCCTGTACGCCCAGGAAATCGCCGCGCTGAAGACCATCGAAGGCCCTGGCCATATCGAGATTCTGCTGCGCCTGCACGACGAGAGCGGCCGCACCATCCTGCCCAGCAGCTTCATCCCCGCCGCCGAGCGCTATGGCCTGATGACCGCCCTTGACCGCTGGGTGGTGCGCAATGTGTTCCAGGTGATTCGCCAGTGCCTGGACGAAGGGCGCGAAGGGCCGCTGTCCATGTGCGCGATCAACCTGTCGGGGTCGAGCATCGGCGACGACAACTTCCTCGAGTACTTGCAGCGCTTGTTCGTCGAGTACGCCATCCCGCCTCGCATGATCTGCTTCGAGATCACCGAAACCAGCGCCATTGCCAACCTCGGCAGTGCCATTCGTTTCATCAACGAACTCAAAGGGCTGGGGTGCAGGTTCTCGCTCGACGACTTCTGTGCCGGCATGTCGTCGTTCGCCTATTTGAAGCATCTGCCTGTGGATTTCCTCAAGATCGACGGCAGTTTCGTCAAGGATATGCTCGACGACCCGGTCAACCGGGCCATGGTCGAGGTCATCAACCACATCGGCCATGTCATGGGTAAGCGGACCATCGCCGAGTTTGTCGAAACCCCCTTGATCGAACAGGCCCTGCAGGAAATTGGCGTGGATTACGCCCAGGGCTACCTGATCGAACGGCCCCAGGTGTTCACCTGTGACAGCCTGCAGCGCCAACGGATCGCCGCACGGCCTCTGTTGCAGCGGGCACCTGGCACGTTTCGTTAGCTAGACAGCGGCTTTCGCTGACACAACACGTCCGAAAAATCACAAGGAACAAGGAGCTGAAAGTGATTGATGCATTCGTTCGTATCGGGCCATTGATGGACCCCGCCAGTTACCCTCAATGGGCCCAGCAACTGATTGAAGAGTGCCGCGAAAGCAAGCGCCGGGTGGTCGAGCATGAGTTTTACCAGCGCCTGCGTGATGGCCAGTTGAAGCCTTCGACCATCCGCCAGTACCTGATCGGCGGCTGGCCGGTGGTCGAGCAGTTCTCCCTGTACATGGCCCATAACCTGACCAAGACCCGCTACGGCCGCCACCCCGGCGAAGACATGGCGCGGCGCTGGTTGATGCGCAACATCCGCGTCGAGCTCAACCATGCCGACTACTGGGTGCACTGGTGCCATGCCCATGGCGTTCACCTGCATGACCTGCAGGCACAAGAGGTGCCGCCCGAGTTGAATGGGCTCAATGACTGGTGCTGGCGGGTGTGTGCTACCGAAAACCTGGCGATTTCCATGGCGGCGACCAACTACGCCATCGAAGGCGCGACGGGGGAATGGTCGGCGGTGGTGTGTGCCAATGACACCTACGCCCAAGGCTTCCCGGAGGAGCAGCGCAAGCGCGCCATGAAGTGGCTGAAGATGCATGCGCAGTACGACGATGCGCACCCGTGGGAGGCGCTGGAAATCATCTGTACCTTGGCGGGGGAGAACCCGACGCTGGGGTTGCGTACCGAATTGCGCCGGGCGATCTGCAAGAGTTACGACTGCATGTACCTGTTCCTGGAGCGCTGCATGCAGCTGGAAGGGCGTCAGCAGGGGCGGGTGCGGCCGGCGTTGGCGGCGGGTTGATGGTCTACTGTGCTGGCCTCTTCGCGGGCAAGCCCGCTCCCACAGGGTAGTCACTGCCTTCTGGCATAGTATAAATCCTGTGGGAGCCGGCTTGCCGGCGATAGGGCCAGTACAGGCCACCCAAAATCACTGGGCGTTGAACGCCTGACCATTCACCCCAGTGCTGTCTGGCCCCATCAGGTACAGGTACACCGGCATGATCTCTTCAGGCAGCGGGTTGTTCTGCGGGTTTTCGCTCGGGTAAGCCTGGGCCCGCATCGCCGTGCGCGTGGCGCCTGGGTTGATGCTGTTGGAGCGCACCGGCGCAACCCCTTCCAGTTCGTCGGCCAAGGTCTGCATCAGGCCTTCGGTGGCGAACTTCGACACCCCGTAGGCGCCCCAGTAGGCCCGGCCTTTGCGCCCGACGCTGCTGGAGGTGAACACCACCGAGGCGTCCTCCGACAGCTTGAGCAGCGGCAGCAGGGTGCTGGTGAGCATGAAGGTGGCATCGACGTTGATGTGCATCACGCGCATGAAGTTGTCACCCGACAACTGCTCCAGTGGCGTGCGCGGGCCGATGATCGAGGCGTTGTTGAGCAGGCCATCCAGGCGCCCGAACTGGTCTTCGATCATGACCGCCAGCTCGTCGTACTGGTGGGGCAGGGCGGTTTCCAGGTTGAACGGGATCACCACCGGTTGTGGGTGCCCGGCGGCCTCGATCTGGTCGTAGACCTCGTTGAGGTTGGCCTCGGTCTTGCCCAGCAGCAGCACGGTGGCACCGAGCGCGGCGTAGGCCTTGGCGGCGGCGGCACCGATGCCGCGGCCGGCTCCGGTGACCAGGATGACCCGGCCTTGTAGCAGGTCGGGGCGGGCGGTGTAGTCGAACATTGTGTGGTCCTTCGAGTTCGTTGGCGCGGCACCTTACCCTGTGGGAGCGGGTTTACCCGCGAATGCGTCAGGTCAGGCAATCAAGCTGCCTGGTCCGGCCCTTTCGCGGGTAAACCCGCTCCCACAGGGACAAGGTAGGGGGCTTGGAGTGAGGCTCAGCAGCCGCACAGCGCGCTGTCGATCACCTTGCGCAGTTCCAGCGGGTGGTCCACCACCACGTCGGCACCCCAGTTGTTCGGGTTGTCCTCTGGATGAATATAGCCGTAGCGCACCGCCGCGGTGCGGGTGCCGGCGTCGCGGCCAGACTCGATGTCGCGCAGGTCGTCGCCGACGAACAGCACGCTGGCCGGGTCCAGGTTCAAGGTTTTGCAGGCCAGGATCAGCGGCTCGGGGTCGGGCTTGCTGTTTTTCACGTGGTCCGGGCAGATCAGCAGCGCCGAGCGCTCGGCCAGGCCCAGGCGTTGCATGATCGGCTCGGCAAAACGTACCGGCTTGTTGGTGACCACGCCCCACAGCAGGTTGCCTTTCTCGATGTCGGCCAGCAGCTCGGCCATGCCGTCGAACAGCTTGCTGTGCACCGCACAGTCGCGCTGGTATCGCTCGAGAAACTCCAGGCGCAGGGCCTCGAAGCCTTCAGCTTCCGGGTCCATGGCGAAGGTGGTGGCGACCATGGCACGTGCACCGCCGGAAATCACCCCGCGAATCAGGTTGTCGTCCACGGCCGGCAAGCCGCGCTCGGCGAGCATGGCCTGGCAGATGGCGATGAAGTCCGGCGCCGTGTCGAGCAGGGTGCCGTCCATGTCGAAGAGTACTGCTCGCAAACGCATGCTCATTCCTCGCGCAGGGTCTGGATCATGTAGTTGACGTCCACGTCGTTGCAAAGCTTGTAGTGCTTGGTCAACGGGTTGTAGGTCAGGCCGATGATGTCCTTGACTTCAAGGCCGGCAACACGGCTCCAGGCGCCCAGCTCGGACGGGCGGATGAACTTCTTGAAGTCGTGGGTGCCGCGCGGCAGCATCTTCAGGATGTACTCGGCGCCGACGATGGCCAGCAGGTAGGCCTTCGGGTTGCGGTTGATGGTGGAGAAGAACACCTGGCCGCCAGGCTTGACCATGCGGTAGCAGGCGCGAATCACCGATGAAGGGTCGGGGACGTGCTCGAGCATTTCCAGGCAGGTGACCACGTCGAACTGCCCAGGCATCTCTTCGGCCAGTGCTTCGGCGGTGATCTGCCGGTATTCAACCTCGACGCCGGACTCCAGTTGGTGCAACTGGGCCACCGCCAGCGGGGCCTCGCCCATGTCGATGCCGGTTACCGAGGCGCCACGCAGGGCCATGGATTCGCTGAGAATGCCGCCGCCGCAGCCCACGTCCAGCACTTTCTTGCCAGCCAGGCCGACCCGCTCGTCGATCCAGTTGACGCGCAACGGGTTGATTTCATGCAGCGGCTTGAACTCGCTTTCACGGTCCCACCAGCGGTGGGCCAAGGCTTCGAACTTGGCAATTTCGGCGTGGTCGACGTTGCTCATTTAAGAGTCCTCTGAAACTTCGCTAAATTGGGCCGGAGTATACCCGAGCGCTCAAGGCCGAGGGTCGCTATAATCGCCGGCTTTTGACATCCGAACGACGGGGAGAGGCGATGCGCGAGCGACTTTTGGCGGCGGAGAAGGTGACCGCGATCCGCTGGGAAGGCGGCGTTCTGCATCTGCTCGACCAGCGCCAGCTGCCCGCGCAGGAGGTCTGGCTGGCCTGCGACAATGCCGCGCAGGTGGTGAACGCGATCCGTGACATGGCTGTGCGCGGTGCGTCGGCCATCGGCATTGCCGCGGCCTACGGCCTGGTCCTCGCCCTGGAAGAGCGCCTGGCCGAGGGCGGCGACTGGGAGCAGGACCTGGAAGAAGACTTCCTCAGCCTGGCCGAGGCGCGCCCCACCGCCGCTAACCTGTTCTGGGCGCTGAACCGCATGCGCGAGCGCCTGCAGCGCTTGCGCCCGGAAGAAGACGTGCTGGCCGCGCTGCAAGCTGAGGCGGTAGCGATTCATGAAAGCGACCGTGAAGCCAACCTGACCATGGCCCAGTACGGCATTGAACTGATTCGCCGCCATCAGGGCAACGCCCAGACCCTGCTCACCTACGGCAATGCCGGCGCCCTGGCCAGTGGCGGTTTTGGCACCGCGCTGGGGGTGATTCGCGCGGGTTACCTGGAGGGCATGGTCGAGCGGGTGTATGCCGGCGAAACCCGCCCCTGGCTGCAAGGCTCGCGCCTGACCGCCTGGGAGTTGGCCAACGAGGGCATTCCGGTGACGTTGTGCGCCGATTCGGCCCTGGCCCACCTGATGAAGAGCAAGGGCATCACCTGGGTCGTGGTCGGTGCCGACTGCATCGCGGCCAATGGCGATGTGGCCAGCAAGATCGGCACCTACCAGCTCGCGGTCAGTGCCATGCACCACGGCGTGCGCTTCATGGTCGTGGCGCCGAGCACCAGCATCGACCTGAACCTGGCCACTGGCGAGGACATCCCGCTTGAAGAGCGCGATGCAGACGAGCTGCTGGATTACGCCGGCACCCGCGTGGCGCCGCAGGTGGAGGTGTTCAACCCAGTGTTCGACGTGACCCCGGCCGACCTGATCGACGTGATCGTGACCGAGAAGGGCATCGTCGAACGCCCGGATACCGCCAAGCTGGCTCAGTTAATGTGCCGCAAGCGTTTGCACTGAGGGGTGTGGCTGCACATTTCTCTGTAGGAGCAGCCTTGTGCTGCGAAGAGGCCAGTACCGGCGCCGGGTATTTCTACTGCTTGCATCGGCCTCTTCGCAGCGCAAGGCTGCTCCTACATGGACCTTGCACAACCTGTAGTGTCAGGGCCTGCCACATCTCCCCACCCGCACTGCCTTTGTGATAACATCCGGCAGTTTCCAAGACCGCCCATCACGGCGGCCAAATTTGCGCAGATCCATGGCACAACTCATTGATTTGTCGTAAGTCGTCGCAGCACTGCGCGTCGCGACGGCGAGCTTCGTTCGGCCCTTGATGGCGCTGCGAAGTTTCACCAGAAAAAGGAATCAGGCTTCTCATGGGCGAACTGGCCAAAGAAATCCTCCCGGTCAATATCGAAGACGAACTGAGACAGTCTTACCTCGACTACGCGATGAGCGTGATTGTCGGGCGAGCGCTGCCCGATGCGCGTGACGGCTTGAAGCCCGTGCATCGTCGCGTTCTCTTTGCGATGAGCGAACTGGGCAACGACTGGAACAAACCGTACAAGAAGTCCGCCCGTGTGGTCGGTGACGTGATCGGTAAGTACCACCCGCACGGCGACACTGCGGTCTACGACACCATCGTGCGTATGGCCCAGCCGTTCTCGCTGCGTTACCTGCTGGTCGACGGCCAGGGCAACTTCGGTTCGGTCGACGGCGACAACGCCGCGGCCATGCGATACACCGAAGTGCGCATGGCCAAGCTGGCGCACGAGCTGCTGGCCGACCTGCACAAAGAAACCGTCGACTGGGTGCCCAACTACGACGGCACCGAGCAGATCCCGGCAGTCATGCCGACCCGTATTCCCAACCTGCTGGTCAACGGTTCCAGCGGTATCGCCGTGGGCATGGCGACCAACATCCCGCCGCACAACCTCGGCGAGGTCATCGACGGCTGCCTGGCGCTGATCGACAACCCGGATGTCACCATCGATGAGCTGATGCAGTTCATCCCTGGCCCAGACTTCCCGACTGCCGGCATCATCAACGGCCGCCAGGGCATCATCGAGGCCTACCGCACCGGCCGTGGCCGCATCTACATGCGTGCCCGTTCCGAAGTCGAAGACATCGACAAGGTCGGTGGCCGCCAGCAGATCGTCGTCACCGAGCTGCCGTACCAGCTGAACAAGGCGCGTCTGATCGAGAAGATCGCCGAGCTGGTCAAAGAGAAGAAGATCGAAGGCATTACCGAGCTGCGTGACGAGTCCGACAAGGACGGCATGCGCATCGTCATCGAGCTGCGTCGCGGCGAGGTGCCGGAGGTGGTGCTCAACAACCTCTACCAGCAGACCCAGCTGCAGAGCGTGTTCGGCATCAACGTCGTGGCCCTGATCGATGGCCGCCCGCGTCTGCTCAACCTCAAGGACCTGCTCGAAGCGTTCGTCCGCCACCGCCGTGAAGTGGTGACGCGCCGTACCGTGTTCGAGCTGCGCAAGGCCCGTGAGCGTGGCCACATCCTTGAAGGCCAGGCGGTCGCGCTGTCCAACATCGACCCGGTCATCGCCCTGATCAAGGCCTCGCCGACGCCGTCGGAAGCCAAGGAAGCGTTGATTTCCACTGCCTGGGAATCCAGCGCCGTGCAGGTGATGGTCGAGCGCGCCGGCGCCGATTCCTGCCGCCCTGAAGACCTCCCGGAGCAGTTCGGCCTGCGCGAGGGCAAGTACTACCTGTCGCCGGAGCAGGCCCAGGCGATTCTTGACCTGCGTCTGCACCGCCTGACCGGCCTGGAGCACGAGAAGCTGCTGGCCGAGTACCAGGAAATCCTCGAGCAGATCGGCGAACTGATCCGCATCCTCAGCAGCGCCGAGCGCCTGATGGAAGTGATCCGTGAAGAGCTCGAAGCCATCCGCGCCGAATACGGCGATGCGCGCCGCACCGAGATTCTCAACGCCAGCCACGACCTCAATTACGGCGACATGATCCCGGAAGAAGAGCGCGTGGTGACCATCTCCCACGGTGGCTATGCCAAGACCCAGCCACTGTCCGCCTACCAGGCCCAGCGCCGTGGCGGCAAGGGCAAGTCGGCGACCGGCGTGAAGGACGAGGACTACATCGAGCACCTGTTGGTCGCCAACAGCCACGCCACCCTGTTGCTGTTCTCCAGCAAGGGCAAGGTGTACTGGAAGAAAACCTACGAAATCCCCGAAGCGTCCCGTGCTGCCCGTGGCCGTCCGCTGGTCAACCTGCTGCCGCTGGAAGAGGGTGAGCGCATCACTGCGATGCTGCAGATCGACCTCGAGGCCCTGCAGCAAAGCGCCGACCTGGACGAAGAACTGGACGAGGCCGATGACACCGTGCTCGAAGGTGAGCTGGTAGAGGCCGAGGAAGTCGACGAAGAAGACGGCGACACCCCGGAATGGTCTGCTGAGCCGACCGGTGCCTATATCTTCATGGCCACCGCTTCCGGTACCGTCAAGAAGACCCCGCTGGCCCAGTTTGCCCGCCCACGCACCAGCGGCCTGATCGCCCTGAAGCTGAAAGAAGGCGACACCTTGATTGCCGCGGCCATCACCGACGGTGCCAAGGAAGTCATGATGTTCTCCGACGCTGGCAAGGTGATCCGCTTCGCTGAGAGCGTGGTGCGCGAAATGGGCCGTACCGCCCGTGGTGTGCGCGGCATGAAGCTGGGCAAAGGGCAGCAGATCATTTCGATGCTGATCCCTGAGTCCGGTGCGCAGATCCTCACCGCGTCCGAGCGTGGCTACGGCAAGCGTACGCCGCTGTCCAAGTTCCCGCGTCGCGGCCGTGGTGGCCAGGGCGTGATCGCCATGGGTACCAAGGGGCGCAACGGTCTGTTGATCGGCGCTATCCAGGTTCAGGAAGGCGAAGAGATCATGCTCATCTCCGACCAGGGCACCTTGGTGCGCACACGGGTTGGTGAAGTGTCCAGCCTGAGCCGTAACACCCAAGGTGTGACGCTGATCAAGCTGGCGGCTGACGAAACGCTGGTGGGCCTGGAGCGGATCCAGGAGCCTTCCGAAGAAGAACTCGACGAACTGGTCGAGGCGGATGCGCAAGGCGAAGCGCCGGAGGCTGTCGATGACGACAGCGCGGGCGCCGAAGAGGCACCGCAAGAGTAAGCAAGCGCAACAACCCGAGCGGGGCGACCAAGGTCGCCCCGTTTGACTGATTACAGCAGGCAACGCTGGATCCTCCCATTGGTGGGGGCGTTTTTTGTAGGAGCGGCCTTGTGTCGCGAAAGGGCTGCGAGGCAGCCCCCAGGATTTCAGCGACGCTGCAAAAAGCTGGGGGCCGCTTTGCGGCCCTTTCGCGACGCAAGGCCGCTCCTACAAAGAGCGGTGCGCGGCGTGCGAGAAACGATTTTGTTCTATTTGGCAGAGCGAGAGTGGATGTGAGCAAACGAGCCTTTAACTTCTGCGCAGGCCCTGCTGCGCTTCCTGACGCTGTCCTGCAGCGCGCCCAGGCCGAAATGCTGGACTGGCGCGGCAAGGGCTTGTCGGTGATGGAAATGAGCCATCGCAGCGACGATTACGTCGCCATCGCCGAGAAGGCCGAGCAGGACCTGCGTGACCTGCTGTCCGTCCCCTCGAACTACAAGGTCCTGTTCCTGCAGGGCGGTGCCAGCCAGCAGTTCGCCGAGATCCCGCTGAACCTGCTGCCGGAAAACGGTACTGCCGACTACGTCGAAACCGGTATCTGGTCGAAGAAGGCCATCGAGGAAGGGCGCCGTTTCGGCAACATCAATGTCGCCGCCAGCGCCAAGCCTTACGACTACCTCGCCATCCCAGGCCAGAACGACTGGAACCTGACCAAGAACGCTGCCTATGTCCACTATGCGTCCAACGAGACCATCGGTGGCCTGCAGTTCGACTGGGTGCCAGAGACCGGTGACGTTCCGCTGGTGGTCGACATGTCGTCCGATATCCTCTCTCGCCCGATCGACGTCTCGCAGTACGGCCTGATCTACGCCGGTGCGCAGAAAAACATCGGCCCGAGCGGCCTGGTGGTGGTGATCGTGCGCGAAGACCTGCTGGGCCACGCCCGCAGCAGCTGCCCGACCATGCTCGACTACAAGGTGTCGGCCGACAACGGCTCGATGTACAACACCCCGGCCACCTATTCCTGGTACCTCTCGGGCCTGGTGTTCGAGTGGCTCAAGGAGCAGGGTGGCGTCGAGGCCATGGAGCAGCGCAACCGCGCCAAGAAAGACCGCCTGTACGGCTTCATCGACGCCAGCGACTTCTACACCAACCCGATCAGCGTCAACGCCCGTTCGTGGATGAACGTGCCGTTCCGCCTGGCCGACGAGCGCCTGGACAAGGCCTTCCTGGCCGGCGCCGACGCCCGTGGCCTGCTCAACCTCAAGGGCCATCGCTCGGTCGGCGGCATGCGTGCCTCGATCTACAACGCCCTGGGCCTGGAAGCGGTTGAAGCGCTGGTTGGCTACATGGCTGAATTCGAGAAGGAGCACGGCTGATGTCCGAACACGAGCTCAAGGCGCTGCGCGTGCGCATCGACAGCCTCGACGAGAAGATCCTCGAGCTGATCAGCGAGCGCGCCCGTTGCGCCCAGGAAGTGGCGCGGGTCAAGACCGCCTCGCTCGCCGAAGGTGAAAAGCCGGTGTTCTACCGCCCCGAGCGTGAGGCTGCGGTACTGAAGCGGGTCATGGAGCGCAACAAGGGGCCGCTGGGCAACGAAGAGATGGCGCGGCTGTTCCGCGAAATCATGTCGTCCTGCCTGGCCCTGGAAGAGCCGCTGAAAATCGCCTACCTGGGCCCTGAAGGTACCTTCACCCAGGCAGCGGCGATGAAGCACTTCGGCCATGCCGTGATCAGCCGCCCGATGGCGGCCATCGACGAAGTGTTCCGCGAAGTGGCGGCCGGTGCCGTCAACTTCGGCGTGGTGCCGGTGGAAAACTCCACCGAGGGCGCGGTCAGCCACACGCTGGACAGCTTCCTTGAGCACGACATGGTGATCTGCGGTGAAGTCGAGCTGCGCATCCACCACCACCTGCTGGTGGGCGAGAGCACCAAGACCGACAGCATCACCCGCATCTACTCCCACGCCCAGTCGCTGGCCCAGTGCCGCAAGTGGCTGGATGCGCACTACCCGAACGTGGAGCGCGTGGCGGTTTCGAGCAATGCCGAAGCGGCCAAGCGGGTCAAGGGTGAGTGGAATTCGGCAGCGATCGCCGGTGATATGGCAGCGAACCTGTACGGCCTGACCCGTCTGGCTGAAAAGATCGAAGACCGTCCGGACAACTCGACGCGCTTCCTGATGATCGGTAACCAGGAAGTACCGCCGACCGGCGACGACAAGACCTCGATCATCGTTTCGATGAGCAATAAGCCGGGGGCCTTGCACGAGCTGCTGGTGCCGTTCCACGAGAACGGTATCGACCTGACCCGCATCGAGACCCGCCCGTCGCGCAGCGGCAAGTGGACGTACGTGTTCTTCATCGACTTCGTCGGCCACCACCGCGACCCGTTGATCAAGGCAGTGCTGGAGGCGATCAGCCAAGAGGCTGTGGGGCTGAAGGTGCTGGGGTCTTATCCGAAGGCGGTGCTGTAAATGAGCTTGTCGGGGCCGCTTTGCGCCCCGTCGCGACGCAAGGCCGCTCCTACAGGGCCTGCGTGATACCTGTGGGAGCGGCCTTGTGTCGCGATGGGCTGCGAAGCGGCCCCCTGCGGTCTCACAGACTGTCTTGATTTCTGAACAGGGTTCGCACTCGTGGTAAATGCAGTAACAATCAAACCCGCACCGCTCATCGGTCGCCTCGTCGTCGTAGGCCTGGGCCTGATCGGCGGCTCCTTCGCCAAGGGCTTGCGCGAAAGCGGCCTGTGCCGCGAAGTGGTCGGCGTCGACCTGGATGCCCCCTCGCGCAAGCAGGCCGTGGCCCTGGGTGTGGTCGACCGCTGTGAAGAAGACCTCGCCGCCGCCTGTGTCGGTGCCGATGTCATCCAGCTGGCTGTGCCGATCCTGGCCATGGAAAAGCTGCTGGCACGCCTGGCACAGCTCGACCTGGGCGATGCCGTGATCACCGATGTCGGCAGCGCCAAGGGCAATGTGGTGCGCGCCGCCCGTGAAGTCCTGGGTGAGCGCCTGTCGCGCTTCGTCCCCGGCCACCCGATTGCCGGTTCCGAGCAGAGCGGGGTAGAGGCCTCCAACGCCGCCCTGTTCCGTCGCCACAAGGTCATCCTCACGCCGCTGCCGGACACCGACCCCGCCGCCCTGGCCACGGTAGACCGCCTGTGGCGCGCATTGGATGCCGATGTCGAGCACATGCCGGTCGAGCGCCATGACGAAGTCCTGGCCGCCACCAGCCATCTGCCGCACTTGCTGGCCTTCGGCCTGGTCGATTCGCTGGCCAAGCGCAATGAAAACCTCGAGATCTTCCGGTACGCTGCGGGAGGCTTCCGCGATTTCACGAGAATCGCCGGCAGCGACCCGACCATGTGGCACGACATCTTTCTCGCCAACCGCGAAGCCGTCCTGCGCACGCTTGATACATATCGCAGCGATCTCGACGCCTTGCGCGACGCGATCGATGCAGGGGACGGGCACCAGCTGCTGGGTGTATTCACCCGCGCACGCGTTGCCCGCGAGCATTTCAGTAAAATCCTGGCCCGCCGGGCCTATGTGGACGCTATGAACGCCAACGATCTGATTTTCCTGGCCCAACCGGGTGGCCGCCTGACCGGGCGAATCCGCGTACCGGGCGACAAGTCGATTTCTCACCGCTCGATCATGCTCGGCTCGCTGGCCGAAGGCACGACCGAGGTCGAAGGGTTCCTCGAAGGTGAGGATGCGCTGGCGACCTTGCAAGCCTTCCGTGACATGGGGGTGGTCATCGAAGGCCCGAACCAGGGTCGCGTAACCATCCATGGGGTCGGCCTGCACGGCCTCAAGCCGCCACCTGGGCCGATCTACGTGGGTAACTCCGGCACCTCGATGCGCCTGCTTTCTGGCCTGTTGGCCGGTCAGCCGTTCGACGTGACCATGACCGGTGATGCCTCGCTGTCCAAGCGCCCGATGAACCGTGTGGCCAACCCGCTGCGCGAAATGGGCGCAGTGGTCGAGACTGGCCCTGAAGGCCGTCCGCCACTGACCATCCGTGGTGGCAACAAGCTCAAGGCGCTGACCTACACGCTGCCGATGGCCAGTGCCCAGGTCAAATCGTGCCTGCTGCTCGCCGGTCTGTATGCCGAAGGCAAGACCACTGTCACCGAACCTGCACCGACCCGTGACCACACCGAGCGCATGCTGCGCGGCTTTGGTTACGCAGTCGAGTCCAATGGCCCGGTGGCTTCGCTGCAGTCTGGCGGCAAGCTGACGGCTACCCGCATCGAAGTGCCTGCCGATATTTCGTCGGCGGCGTTCTTCCTGGTGGCAGCCTCGATCGCTCAAGGCTCGGAGCTGGTGCTCGAGCATGTCGGCATCAACCCGACCCGTACTGGTGTGATCGACATCCTGCGCCTGATGGGCGGCGACATCACCCTGGAAAACCAGCGTGAAGTGGGTGGCGAGCCGGTGGCCGACCTGCGTGTGCGCGGTGCTCAACTCAAGGGTATCGACATCCCCGAAAACCTGGTGCCGCTGGCCATCGACGAGTTCCCGGTGCTGTTCGTTGCCGCGGCCTGTGCCGAAGGGCGCACCGTGCTGCGTGGCGCCGAAGAGCTGCGGGTCAAGGAATCCGACCGCATCCAGGTCATGGCCGATGGCCTGATCAGCCTGGGCGTGAAGTGCGAACCGACCCCGGACGGCATCATCATCGACGGCGGCCAGATCGGCGGCGGCGAAGTGCACGGCCACGGTGACCACCGTATCGCCATGGCCTTCAGCGTTGCCTCGCTGCGTGCCACTGCGCCGATTCGCATCCATGACTGCGCCAACGTCGCCACCTCGTTCCCTAACTTCCTGGCGCTGTGTGCCGAAGTCGGTATCCGCGTGGCTGAAGAGGGCAAGTCGTGAATTCGCAAGCAACAGTCATCACCATCGACGGGCCAAGCGGCTCGGGCAAGGGCACGGTCGCCGGTCTGCTGGCTCGCGAGCTGGGCTGGCGTCTGCTGGACTCCGGCGCGCTGTACCGTTTGCTGGCGTTCAATGCCAACAATCACGGCGTCGACCTGACCAACGAAGAGCTGCTCAAGCAGCTTGCCGCCCATCTGGATGTGCAGTTCATCGCGGCCGAGCCCGGTAAGCTGCAACAGATCATCCTCGAGGGTGAGGACGTCAGCAGTGTCATCCGCACCGAAACCGTCGGCGCAGGTGCCTCGATGGTAGCCTCGCTGCCTGCCGTGCGGGACGCGTTGCTGTTGCGTCAGCGTGCATTCCGCGAGGCTCCGGGCCTGATCGCCGATGGTCGCGACATGGGTACCGTGGTGTTCCCGGACGCGCCCTTGAAGATTTTCCTGACCGCCAGCGCGGAGGAACGGGCACGTCGTCGTTACCTGCAGTTGAAGGGCAAAGGCGAAGATGTTAGTCTGTCGAGTCTGCTGGATGAGATTCGTGCACGTGATGAGCGTGACACCCAACGTGCAGTGGCCCCGCTGAAACCAGCGGCCGATGCCATTCAGTTGGACTCTACCGAGTTGTCCATCGAGCAGGTGTTGCAACGTATCAGGAGTGAGATCGCGCTTCGCGACCTTCACTGATAGCCAGGAGAGCAGGCAGGTGCACCAGTCAACGTCCTGTCGGCTTTCCTTTAAATAACGAAACCCACATTGTCTGGAATGTGGCGATGGGCGTCTGTTTCGCCCGAATCTACAGGAATTAAAATGAGCGAAAGCTTTGCAGAACTCTTTGAAGAAAGCCTGAAAACCCTCAATCTTCAGCCGGGTGCGATCATCACCGGTATCGTTGTCGACATCGACGGCGACTGGGTTACCGTACACGCTGGCCTGAAGTCCGAGGGCGTCATCCCGCTCGAGCAGTTCTACAACGAAGCTGGCGAGCTGACCATCAAGGTCGGTGACGAAGTTCACGTTGCGCTGGACGCGGTCGAAGACGGCTTTGGCGAAACCAAACTGTCCCGTGAAAAAGCCAAGCGCGCCGAGTGCTGGATTGTTCTGGAAGCAGCTTTCGCCGCCGAAGAAGTGGTCAAGGGCGTTATCAACGGTAAGGTTAAGGGCGGCTTCACTGTCGACGTTAACGGCATCCGTGCGTTCCTGCCGGGCTCCCTGGTTGATGTCCGCCCAGTGCGCGACACCACCCACCTGGAAGGCAAAGAGCTGGAATTCAAGGTCATCAAGCTCGACCAGAAGCGCAACAACGTTGTCGTTTCCCGTCGCAGCGTGCTGGAAGCCGAGAACTCCGCCGAGCGCGAAGCCCTGCTGGAAACCCTGCAGGAAGGCCAGCAAGTCAAAGGTATCGTCAAGAACCTCACCGACTACGGCGCATTCGTGGACTTGGGCGGTATCGACGGCCTGCTGCACATCACCGACATGGCCTGGAAGCGCATCAAGCATCCTTCCGAAATCGTTAACGTTGGCGACGAAGTCGACGTTCGCGTTCTGAAGTTCGACCGTGAGCGCAACCGCGTTTCGCTGGGTCTGAAGCAGATGGGCGAAGATCCGTGGGTTGCTATCACTGCCCGCTACCCAGAAGGTACTCGCGTACAAGCTCGCGTTACCAACCTGACCGACTACGGCTGCTTCGCTGAGCTGGAAGAAGGCGTTGAAGGTCTGGTACACGTTTCCGAAATGGACTGGACCAACAAGAACATCCACCCGTCGAAAGTCGTTCAGGTTGGCGACGAAGTGGAAGTCATGGTTCTGGACATCGACGAAGAGCGTCGTCGTATCTCCCTGGGCATCAAGCAGTGCAAGTCCAACCCATGGGAAGACTTCTCCGGCCAGTTCAACAAGGGTGACAAGATCACCGGTACCATCAAGTCGATCACCGACTTCGGTATCTTCATTGGTCTGGACGGCGGCATCGACGGCCTGGTTCACCTGTCCGACATCTCCTGGAACGAAACCGGCGAAGAAGCCGTACGTCGTTTCAAGAAGGGCGACGAGCTGGAAACCGTCATCCTGTCGGTCGACCCAGAGCGCGAGCGCATCTCCCTGGGCATCAAGCAGCTGGAAGACGATCCGTTCTCCAACTTCGTTGCTGTCAATGACAAGGGCGCTATCGTCAAGGGCATCGTGAAAGAAGTTGACGCCAAAGGCGCCATCGTCACCCTGGCCGACGACATCGAAGCCACTCTGAAAGCTTCCGAAATCAGCCGTGACCGCGTTGAAGACGCGCGTAACGTTCTGAAGGAAGGCGAAGAGATCGAAGCCAAGATCATCAGCGTTGACCGTAAGTCCCGCGTTATCAGCCTGTCGATCAAATCGAAAGACGACGCTGAAGAGCGCGAAGCTATCCAGAGCCTGAAAAACGCTCCGGAAGCTGCTGCCGACACCACCATGGCTGCGCTGCTGCGCGAAGCAATGGCCAAACAGAACTAAGTTCTGTTGGATCGGTAAGAAAAAGGGCGACCCTCGGGTCGCCCTTTTTTTATCTGTGATTTTTGTGGTGGTGCCTAAATCGAGCGGCCCGAAACAAACGTAGGAGCGAGCGTTGCTCGCGATGCGCCACGCGGGCGGCGCTCGATCTACGCGTCACCCCAAAACTCACGACGTACCCCTTCAACCACGCGCATCCCAGCCAATCCGCGACAAATTTCTTTTCACTTCAATCTTGAATTTTTTTATTAAGTCAAGAACCGCCCTGTTCAAATCCCTCCCAGCGTGCTACAAACTGGTTAAGCAATGATCTAGCTGCTTGATAACGAAGGGAAAAATATGACGAAGTCGGAGCTGATCGAACGTATTGTCACCCATCAGGGGCTGCTCTCCTCGAAAGATGTGGAGTTGGCCATCAAGACCATGCTTGAGCAGATGTCGCAGTGCCTGGCGACGGGCGATCGCATCGAGATTCGCGGTTTTGGCAGCTTCTCGCTGCACTATCGCGCACCCCGCGTCGGTCGTAACCCCAAGACTGGCCAGTCGGTCAGCTTGGAAGGCAAGTTCGTGCCGCACTTCAAACCGGGCAAGGAATTGCGTGACCGGGTCAACGAAGAAGATGAGGCCGAGGCCTGATAAAAAAGGAGCAGTCTGATGCGTAACCTCAAGCGCGCCCTGGCGGCGTTGTTCGTGCTGCTGTTGGCGGCTGTGGTGCTGTTCTTCGTACTCGAGAACCAGCAGGCGGTCTCGCTGGTCCTGTTTGGTTGGTCTGCCCCTGAGGTGCCGGTTGCGGTACTGGTACTGGCCGCGCTGGTCATCGGGTTGGCTATCGGCCCACTGCTCGGCGCCTACGGCGTGCAGCGCAGCAAGCGCAAGATTCGCGCTTCTGCCCGCCAAGCGGCATTAAGCGGTAATTGAGGCGGTTTCCTACTTCTATTGAGGAAAGTCTCACCTATGCCCGCATCGGCTGTCATGAAGTAATAGCACACTTCATTTTCGGCCCAGGCGAGTGTGCAGCAGCATGGATTTCCCCGTTCTTTCTCATCACGGCGCCACCCGAGGCGTAACTGGCTCTTGCCACCAGCTTCACCTTGACCCCGCTACCAGCCTGCTGGTCGATTGCGGCCTGGAGCAAGGTGATGATGCATCGCCTGGCGCGGAACCCGCGTCCCTGGGTTTTGGTGCGAGCTTCGAGGTGAGCAGTGTTCAGGCGCTGATCGTCACGCACGTGCATCTCGACCACGTCGGCCGCATCCCCGCGCTGCTGGCGGCGGGGTACCGAGGCCCCATCCTGTGCAGCGAACCCTCTGCCAAGCTGCTTCCACTGGTGCTGGAGGATGCCTACAGGCTGAGCATCAGCCGTGAGCCGCAGCACGTGCAGCGCTATCTCGCGATGCTCGATGAACTGATCGTCCCGCTGCCTTTCGAGCAATGGCATGCTCTCATCGATCGTCCTGGTCTTGGCTGCCGCATTCGCTTGCAGCGCGCCGGGCACCTACTGGGTTCAGCCTATGTCGAGTGTGACGTGGAGCGCGGGGAGGCCAACACCCGCTACGTGTTCTCCGGCGACCTAGGGCCCTCCACTAATCCCTTGCTGCGGCCAGTGCAGCCGCCAGAGCGCGCTGACGTGCTGGTGCTCGAAAGCACCTATGGTGATCGCCTGCACCCCAGTACCGACGACCGTCGCGAAAAACTGGAAGCAGTCATCGATCGGGCATTGGCCGATAACGGCACGATCCTCATCCCAGCCTTCAGCCTGGGGCGTACCCAGGAATTGTTGTACGAGCTCGAAGACATCCTTCATCGCAAGGCCCTGCTGAGCGCGGGTCAAGCGCCGGGTGATAGTCCTCTTGATTGGTCGCAATTACCCATCATTCTTGATTCACCCTTGGCTCAACGCATCACCAGCGTTTACCGCGACCTGCATGAATACTGGAATGAAGAAGCCCGGGCGCGGTTGGCTGAGGGGCGTGACCCGCTGGGCTTTGGTCAGCTGATCAGTGTGGATACCCATGCCAGGCATCAGCAGGTGGTGAATTACCTCAAAAGCACCGGGCGCCCGGCGATTGTCATTGCAGGCAACGGCATGTGCTCGGGTGGGCGGATCGTCAACTACCTCAAGGCCATGCTTGGGGATCCGAGGCATGAGGTGCTGTTCGTCGGGTATCAAGCCAAGGGCACGCCGGGGGCAGTGATTCAGGCCAGTGAGGGGGCGGAAGGGTTTGTGCAGATTGATCTGGATGGAGAGGCTTATGAGATTCGGGCGAAGGTGATGACGTTGAGTGGGTATTCGGGGCATGCGGATCAGCATGGCCTGCTCGAATTTGCCGTGAACGGCGCCAAGCCGCCAGCCAAAGTGGTTTTGGTGCATGGGGAGCCAGCCGCAAAGGCGGCCTTGAGCCGAGCACTGCTCAGTCGCGCACCGGGAGCCAAGCATGAAGTGGAGGTGAGTATTCCCTGAAAGCAGCAAGATGATCTGCGTGTTATCCGCTGTGCCAAGAAACTGATAGATTGTGCTTTCCTCGGTCGAATTAGAGCGAATGCTGTACTCTGATTCATAGTGGGGCAGGCTCGAATGCGGGCGGCTGGGTGACACATCGCCGCTGAGCTATGTCTTGATCCACCGATTTGGGTGGGTTGCTGAAAGTGGCTTTCCCTGGTTTGCCAGGGAATCGTGCAGATCGTCGGATTCAAGGATAACTAAAAGAAATGCGCAATGATCGTGAGCGCCTCGGTGAAGCGCGTGAGTATGATATTTTCGATTTGACCGAGGGGCTTTGGCGGCAACGCTTGCTGGTGCTGGTGGTCACTGTATTGGTTGCGGCGCTGGCAGTTGTCTACGCAATGCTGGCGACGCCGGTGTATGAGGCCAAGGTTCTTCTGCAGCCGCCACTGAGCAGTGATATCAGTCAGTTGAATGTCGGACGGGTGGGGGGGGATGATTTGCTCGCTCCCATTCGTGAGCGGGAGGTTGGCCAGATCTACCGGCGCAATCTGCAGTCAGATTCGTTGCGGCAAGCGTTTTTCGAGCAAGTTTACCTACCCAGTCTTGGTGAGGGCCTTGGTGCAGGTTCGGCTGGTCTTTACGCCAAATTCTATGGGCAGCTACAGGTGCTCAATGCTAATGAGGAGGAGGGCCGTTCTTCTGTTTCTGCACGTGCCGAGGATCCCCATCAGGCGGCTGATTGGGTTGTGAAGTATGCGGAGATGGCGGGTGAGCGAACCAAAAGTGAACTGATAAAAAAGGTCACTGCCGAGTTCAAGGTAGAAGCCGACAACCTACAGCGAGCTATCGATGCCGCGCGAGCCAATGCCTCGCGTGAGCGTGAGGACCGGATTATCCAGTTGACGGAGGCGTTGCACACTGCGCGCTCCATCGGTCTTGAAAAACCGCCGATCATTACCACCGGGTTGTCAGCGGAAGTCTCTGCGGGGATGAATGGCTCGCTGATGTACATGCGCGGAAGCAAAGCGCTGGAGTCGGAAATCAAGAATTTGCAGGCGCGCGTGTCTGATGACCCGTTCGTGAGTAACTTGCGTGAGCGAGAACAAAAGGTGTCGTTCTATCGTTCGGTAACGCTGACGCCTGATCAGTTTGAAGTGTATCGGCAGGATGGCGTAGTGGAGCCACCCGAAGCTCCAGTCAAGCCTCGCAAGGCTTTGATTGTGGGGCTCGGCGTGTTGGTTGGCTTGTTCATCGGCACATTCATCGCGCTCATTCGTGAGGCGTGGCGGTTCAGGCAAGCGCGCCAGAATTAGTGGTCAGCAGAGGTGCTGGTGGTGTGCGGCAATGAATAAACTGTCGAACACTGCTGGCCTGTGAAGCGTCGGCTAACAGTGCCGAAAACTCAAAAGACATAAGGCAGTGGTTGAGGATGAGTGAGCAATATCTAGTTTCCATTGTAGTGCCAACTCATAACCGTTCGAAGTACGCGATTCCCTGTGTGAAGAGCTTGCTCGAAATAAAGTCCGAGCGGCTTCAGGTCGTGGTGCACGATACCAGTAACGATGATTGCCAGTTGGCTGCCTGGGCGGCTGATCAGGCGGACTCGAGATTGGTTTACGTCCATTGGAAAAGCCGTCTTTCCATGACCGAGAACCATGAGCGAGCCATGCAGTTGGCAGAGGGCGAGTACGTCTGCCTGATTGGTGATGATGATACTGTTTCGCAACGGATTCTCGAGGCGGCCGAATACGCAAAGGCTGAAAACGTCGACATGCTGACGCCGCGGGTTAAAGCCTTCTATTACTGGCCAGACTTTCGCACCAAGTTTTACGGTGCTGCGCATGCCGGGCGCATTTACCTGGAAACGTTTGGGCGGGGTGCTGAGACGCTGCAGGCTAGCAAGCAATTAGACAAAGCACTTCATGAGGCATGCCAGGGTACCGATGCGCTGCCGAAGCTTTACCATGGCCTGGTAAGGCGTAGCTTGCTGGACGAACTGCGTCGCCGCAGTGGAAAGATTTTCTTCGGGACTAGCCCCGACATGTCAGCGTCCGTTTCGCTTGCGATGATCGGCAAGACTTATTGCTTGCTCGATTTCCCCTTCACCATGCCAGGCGGTGGGGGTGGAAGTAACAGCGGGCGTAGCGCCATGGGCAAGCACAAGGGCAACTTGAAAGATGACCCTCATATGAAGCCCTTCACGGACTTGCAGTGGCCTGCTGAGTTGCCCATGTTCTTCAGTGTTGAAACTGTTTGGGCTCACGCTGCCTGGGCAACGCTGGAGGGTATGAAAGACGAGAAGCGGCAGTCGCAGTTCAACTTGGCGCGCCTTTATGCCTTGTGCCTTTTTTATCACCGAGACTACGCAAAAGAAATTTTTGCAGCGCGTCGGGCGGCTCAGGCTGGTGGCAATGGCCAGGTGGGCATGGTCCGGCTGGTTTCTGAGTTTGTATCCGTGCTGACAAAATATACCTTCTCCCGCCTGAAAAGGGTGATGAAGCCTAATGCCAGTAACGGGCGCGAAGTGGTTGGCGTGGTAGAAGATGTGTACCTCGCACGGCAGGCCCTGGACAGTAAGCTGGAAGCAAGGTTGGCGGGGGCGGGCATCTGCACTTCATCGACGAGAACGCGCAGCGTGACAGAGTGATTGGTGGGAGGCAATGAAGATAGCTAATCTCTCGTCACTGCTGCTGGCCAGTTTTTCCGGAAAGCTCATCTATGCGTTGGCAAGTGTCATTTCATTGCCGCTGGCCGCTTATGTGCTCGGCGCAGAAGCGGTAGGCCTGGTAGGGTTTTTTACTACACTGCTGATGGTGCTGATGGTGCTGGAGGGCGGGCTGACCAGTAACGTCATCCAGCGTTTGGCCAGGATCAGAGGCGTTGCGAGCGCTGACCGTTCAATGCGCT
Source organism: Pseudomonas sp. DCB_AW (assembly GCF_026240895.1). Taxonomy (NCBI): domain Bacteria; kingdom Pseudomonadati; phylum Pseudomonadota; class Gammaproteobacteria; order Pseudomonadales; family Pseudomonadaceae; genus Pseudomonas; species Pseudomonas sp. DCB_AW. The sequence goes on along the minus strand of NZ_JAPFCE010000016.1, from coordinate 75,701 downwards.
CTGTCAGGGCGCTGGTGAATACCTACCTGTTGGTCTTTTCTGCAGTGGGCTTGATTGCGGCGTCCGCGATATCGCTGGCGTCGCCGGCACTCGTGAGCCATTGGCTGAAGCTCACTGATATCAGCCAGGATCAAGCACTGTACGCCCTTTACTGCATGGCAATATTCATTGGTCTTAATTTGCCAGTGATGTTGCTGCAGGGCGTATTTGTGGGCAACGAACTGCAATACCCGCTGAACAAAGTGTATATCGTCTACTCGTTGATGCGTACCCTTGGCGTATTAGGGTTGGTTCATAGCGTTCCCGCATTCGGTGGTGTGACGGGTTATTTTACACTCCAGGTTTTCATCCAGCTGATGTATGTCGCGACATTGATGTATGTGCTGTATCGTCGTGACTTGCTGGGGGCGGGTAGGGTTCACAAAAAGTACGTTCTTAGTGGCTTGGCATTTAGTCGAGGGGTTTTTCTGATCTCCTTGACTTCGGTGATAACCGTGCAGTATGACAAGTTGTTCATGAGCGGTGCGCTCGGCTTGCAAGACTATGCGTACTACAGCCTTGCCAGTACGATTGCAGGTTTTCCTTATATTTTTTCGACGGCTTTTAATACGGTGTTGTTCCCGCGGTTCTCGCGGGACCTGCGTGTTGGTGAACTGGCGCGTATCGAAAAAGTATTTCGAGCTGCACTGGTACTGTTTGCGCTGATCATGACCATTATGTGCAGTGCGGTATTCTGGTATGCCGGCGCTGCCTTGCACATGATGTTCGAGCCGTTTTTGGCAGAGGGTATCGACACGGTAGTGCCTTGGCTGCTGGTGGGCACAGCACTGCAGTCCTTGTTGATCGTTCCTTTCTCGTTGCAGATGGCTGCGGGGTGGACGTCGCTTGCGTTCCGCTTGAACCTGGTTGCGGTGCCGATTATCTTGTTCGGCCTGCCAGTGCTGGTGGCAAGCTTTGGGGCTGTTGGCGGTGCTTACAATTGGCTGCTTTACAACGCCTTTTCGTTTGGCTGTACGGTATATTTTACGTGTCGCCGATTTCCTTGGTTGCTGCCTGCTTATCGCGCGTGTCTATACGCTGCGTTGGTGACTGCCGTGATGGCGAATGGCTTATTCTTCCTTTGTTTCCAATGGTTGTCTGGCGCGGTGGCGGGCGTGGTGGGTGCATGCCTGGCTTCGGCGTTGCTGGCTGCATTGGGGGCATTTATCTTTCGCAAGCAGTTGGCTGGACTCAGGTGACATGAGCGTATAGTCTGTCTTGATTACGGAGAATTATAATGAAGATAGTTGTGCTGGGTGCTTCCGGAATGCTGGGTAATGCGGTGTTCAGGTACTTGGTGTCTGATCAGCGCTACACAGTATGGGGCACGGTACGTAGTTCCGCGTCGCTCAAGTATTTTTCTGCCAGTGAACGTGAACGTTTGGTGGTAGGGCTTGATGTGCTTAGCCAAGACGACCTGCTTGAATTCTTTATGCAGTATCGGCCGGATGTCGTTATCAATTGCACCGGGCTGATAAAGCAACTTTCAACTGCAAATGACCCGCTCGCGGTATTGCCGATCAATGCGCTGCTGCCTCACCGTCTGCAGAAGCTCGCGCAACTGATTGGTGCGCGGCTGGTTCATATTAGTACCGATTGTGTTTATGCCGGCACCCAGGGGCAGTACGTAGAGGCTGATGTTTCTGATGCTGAAGACCTGTACGGCAAGTCGAAGTACATCGGTGAAGTACATGATTCAGCGAACGCGATCACGTTGCGAACCTCGATCATTGGTCACGAGCTGTCAGGGAGCAAGTCACTGGTGGACTGGTTCCTTTCTCAGTCCGGCAGTGTCAAGGGTTACCAGAAGGCAATATTTTCAGGCCTGCCAACGGTTGAAATGGCGCGGGTCATTGCGGACTACGTGCTGCCCAATGCAGCGCTGAATGGCCTCTACCATGTGTCGGCGGAGGCGATTGATAAATACTCATTGTTGAAGTTGGTCGCTGAGAAATACGGTAAGACGATCGATATCGTGGCGGATGACGCGGTTGCTATTGATCGCTCCCTTGACTCGAGCCGGTTTCGTCAGGCGACAGGTTACCTGCCTCCGAGCTGGGCTGATCTGATCGTTAAGATGCGCGACTTTAAATAAGATATTTCAGGGTTTGGAAATGTTTAAAAATAAAGTATTGATGATTACGGGTGGTACTGGGTCGTTCGGCAATACAGTGCTTAAGCGGTTTCTCGATACCGATGTGAAAGAAATTCGAATCTTCAGTCGGGACGAGAAAAAGCAGGAAGACATGCGCATTGCCTTGGGTAATGACAAGGTCAAGTTCTACATTGGCGATGTGCGTGATTATTCCAGCCTGTTGCAAGCGATGGTCGGCGTGGATTACATCTTCCATGCTGCAGCGCTCAAGCAGGTGCCGTCTTGCGAGTTCTTCCCCATGGAGGCGGTGAAGACCAACGTGATGGGTACTGAGAATGTGCTCAACGCGGCAGTCGAGTGCAAGGTCAAGCGCGTGGTGGTATTGAGCACCGACAAAGCGGTGTACCCGATCAACGCGATGGGTATCTCCAAGGCGTTGGCGGAAAAACTGGTCATTGCCAAGTCCCGTATGATTCCTGCGAGTTCACAAACTGTCATTTGTGCTACCCGCTATGGCAACGTGATGGCGTCCAGGGGCTCGGTCATTCCCTTGTTTGTCAACCAGCTGAAAAGTGGCCAGCCGCTTACTATTACCGACCCCAACATGACGCGTTTCCTCATGTCGCTTGAGGACTCCGTCGATTTGGTGCTGCACGCATTCGAGCATTCCCAGCAAGGGGATATTTTTGTGCAGAAGGCGCCTGCTTCAACGGTGGGTGACCTGGCGACCGCCTTGCAACAACTGTTCAAGCTTAAGAATGAGATCAAGGTCATCGGCACGCGGCATGGCGAGAAGCTCTACGAGTCGCTGATATCGCGTGAAGAAATGGCCAAGGCTGAAGACATGGGCCGTTATTATCGGGTGCCTGCTGATAACCGAGATCTCAACTACGAAAAATATTCCTCCAATGGCGAGGAAGAAGTTTCCCATCTCGATGACTACACCTCACACAATACCGTGTTGTTGTCGATCGAAGAGATCAAGGAGACCTTGCTCAAGCTGGACTATATACAGCAAGAGCTGAAAGCCTGATCAACGTCGTGTGCCCGGTTGTTGGTGCTTTATTATTTGTCGGTGTGTTGGAGAAGTCGTTTGGCCGAGCTCAGTGCTGTCGTCAGTGTCAGTGTTGTTATCCCTTGTTATCGCTGCAAGGGTTCGATAGCGCGCGCGGTTGAGTCTGTGTTTGCTCAAACACTGAGGCCTGCTGAGGTTATCCTGGTTGACGACTGCAGCCCAGATGACACGCTTGAACAGCTGCACGCCGAAGCGAAGAGGTACCCGCCGGGCTGGGTAAAGGTCATTGCGCTGAAGAAAAATGGCGGCCCAGGCAATGCGCGGAATGCTGGCTGGGCAGAAGCCACTGGGAAGTACGTGGCGTTTCTTGATTCTGATGACAGCTGGCATATCAAGAAAACCGAGCTGCAATACCAGTGGCTTGAGCAGCATCCCGAGGTCGACTTGCTTGGCCAGCACTTTGCGGCAGGTCAGCGCAGCGAGCCGTCGATTGACGATGTACGTTTCATCCCCGTGACGGGGCGTCAGCTGCTGCTGTCCAATCGCTTTTCCACCTCTTCTGTCATGATTCGGCAAGACGTGAAGTATAGATTCAAGCAGGGCATGCGTTACTGCGAAGATTACCAGTTGTGGTGTGATATCTGTTTCGGCGGTGGGGCATGCTTTAACGTGGATTACCCACTCGTCAACACCTTCAAGCCCGTGTACGGCGACTCAGGCCTGAGTGGTCAACTCTGGCGCATGGAGAGAGGCGAGTTGGCGGTGCACCTGTCGCTGCTCAAGCGCAGGTACATAGGCCTTCCTGCGTGCTTGCTCGCCGTTTCATGGTCACTCGGGAAGTTTGTTCGTCGCGTCATCAACTCATCGGTTCGAAGGACTCTATGATTTACATCGTCGGCTGGGGGATCATGCTGCTCGGGCTTATGGTTTCGGAGGTGGTCAGAAACCGAAGCCGTATCCCTGCTGCGGTGGTGATCGCTTTCGTGGCGATATTGGCTATTTTCCGAGGTGCGGTTGGTACGGACACAAACACCTACGAATTCTTGCTGGAGTCCGTGGACCCTGCGGCGTTCAGCGGAGGTGTAGAGCCTCTGTTCATGGTGTCCGGCTGGCTTTTCAAGACGGTCACGGGTTCTGCAGTAGGGGCGGTCAGGCTGTTTGCGCTTGTGTTATTTGGCGTGCTTTTCTATTTTCTGTTGCACTCGAATAGAAATGAACGCTTCTTCCTGTTGTCGTTTTTCCTGCCGTCATTTATCTATCAGTACAGCATGAATACCTTGCGCTTAGGCTTGGCCAGCGCCGTACTTCTGTTGGTGTTTCAGTACATTCGTCGGTACCGTTATTCACAACGCGCAGCGTTATCGATAGTTGCCTTGGCGTTTCATTACTCGTCCCTTTTCAATCTGGGTTTTTTGTTGGCACTGCGTATGCGCTGGACACGCTGGGCCAGCATGCTGGGGTTCGCCGTTTTCGTCGTCTGTGCGTTGTTGGTCGTGCTCTTGAATAACGACTACTTCTTGATGAAGCTGAACGCTTATCAGCAGGTCGCGTCGCCCGGGAGGTTTTCTGGGTTGAGCAAGGTCGTGCTGATTGCGGTGATGCTGTTGGCGGTAATCGCCTCACGTATGCCGCGACCGGACAAGTTTAAATTGTTGGTTCTGGCGGTCCTGTTGACGGCGGCTTCGTTTGGCTTGGCGACCGTAAGCTACGCGGGTTTGCGCTTCCTTGATTTGCTGTCGTTTTCACTGCCATTGGCGGTCATGGTTATTTATAACGACAACGAGCTTGATTTCGACTGGGCGATAAAGTTGGGGCTTTCGCTGGTTGGGCTTATCTCGGTAGTGGCCAGTTACAGGAACTATTTGCAAGAGTCGGGGCAGGGGCCTAGCCCATTCCTGCCTTATCATTTTTTGGACTTGCTTGGTGGTGTCTAGGCTGCGGGCGCACAGGTGGAAAACGGGGGGGCGTAATTGAAGATTTTAGTGTTGGGCGCAAACGGCTTTATTGGGTCGCGGTTGGTACGTCTTCTTAAGGAGCAGGCGCTCTCGATTCGTGTTCTGACCCGCAAGCCAGCGCTTTTTGATGCCACGCAGCTAGAGGTATTCGCCGGGGACCTGACTGACCCGCAGTTGAATGTGGATGACGTGCTCAGCGGCTGCGATGTCGTCATCAACTGCGCGGGCGAGATCAGAAATGAACAACTGATGCCTGCGCTGCATGTTGACGCGGTCGAGCGTTTACTCAGTGCCGTGGGCCGTGCACGCAGCCGCACAGGACGCTTGCGCTGGGTGCAGTTGAGTAGCGTCGGGGCATATGGCCCGGCGGCTGGCCGTGAACGTATCGTCACCGAGCAGACGCCAGCCAACCCGCAGGGGACCTATGAAGTCACCAAGACCCAGGCTGATGAATTGATCATGTCTCACCCTGCGCTGCAGGGCGATTTCGCTGATTGGGCTATTCTTCGGCCCTCCAACGTTTTTGCAGACGATATGCCGAACGCTTCGATCCGGCAGCTGGGTGCGATGATTCGCAAGAAATTGTTTTTTTACGTCGGCTATAAAGAGGCGATTGCCACGTACATTCATGCCGACGATGTTGCTGCGGCCCTCGTGCGCTGCGCAGTAGATCCGCGTGCCTCACGGCAACTCTACAACCTGTCGAATGATTGCCCGTTCAGCGAGGTGGTCAACGCCCTGGCCGCTGCCCAGGGGGTGTCATCGCCGCGTTTGAGGGTGCCGGAGGGGGTGGTGAGGCTTGCCGTGTGGGTGGCTGGGAAAGTCACCCGCTTGCCTCTGACACAGGGGCGAGTTGATGCCTTGGTCAATAAAACCGCTTACCCGATAGGCAAAATACGCGACGAACTGAATTTTGTGCCGCGTTACAGCGTCCCAGCGCATATCAGCGAAGTGTTGAAATAAAATAGCGGTGCGCCAGTGGCCAGCCCAGAGGGCCCAGCAGGCGATAGAAAATAATGAACATGCATATTGGAACCTCAAGCGATGTCGATCAAAGGCCTAAGGGTGGCGCGAATCTCAACGGTTCCGTTTTTTGTAGTGACCCAGCTCAGTGCGCAACTGCAAGCCCTGGGTGAGGCGGGCGCGCAAGTGCACGTGATAGCCAGCAACGACGAGCTGGTAGGGGCGCTTCAAGCCCGTGAGGACATACGTTTCATTCCGGTCGAGATCGCTCGTGAAATCAGCCCTTTCAAAGACTTGGTCAGCCTGATTCGGCTGGTCGTCTTGTTCCGCAAACAGCGTTATGACATCGTGCATTCCACCACGCCCAAAGCTGGGTTGCTTACGGCAATAGCCGCGAAGATTGCCGGGGTCAAGGTGCGCCTGCACACCTTTACCGGGCAGCCTTGGGTGACCATGAGTGGGGCCAAGAAGAAGCTGCTCAAGCTCTGCGATATGCTCATCGCCAGGCTCAATTCACATACCTTCACCGACAGCGTCAGCCAGCGCGACTTCCTGGTAAGGGAAGGGGTTGTCGCTGCTTCGAGAATTTCAGTGATCGGTTCCGGGTCACTCGCCGGCGTTGATATTCGTCGTTTTGACGCCGCACGGTTTTCGACGTCTGCCAACGACGCAATGCGTCAACAGTTGGGTATTCCAGCGGACGCTAAAGTCTTGCTGTTCGTTGGCAGGGTGACGCCTGAGAAAGGCGTCGGTGAATTGATGCAGGCTTTTTTGAAGCTGCAAGCGCACTACCCTGAGCTTTATCTGGTGCTGGTTGGGCCCTATGAAGCGGACGGCCGCGCCGTGGTCGAGTCGCATTTGACGCCTGCATGTGTTGAGCGGGTGAAAGTGCTGGGCTTGCAAGCTGCGCCTGAGCAATACATGGCGATCGCCGATCTGTTGTGCTTGCCGAGTTATCGAGAAGGTTTTGGCACCGTGGTGATAGAGGCGGCGGCGATGGGCGTGCCGACGGTAGGCACCGCCATCTACGGTTTGACCGATGCCATTGTGGACGGTGAGACAGGGTTACTGGTCCCTGTGCAGAATGCCGACGCCTTGGCCGAGGCGATTCGATCGCTTTTGGCTGAGCCTGAGCGTCTGAAGGAAATGGCCATGCACGCCAGGGAGCGGGCTATAAGGGATTTTGATTCAGCACGGTGCTCAGCCTTGTTGATTGAAAAGTACGAAGGATTCAGCTCATGAGTGGCAGTCAGCCGTTATCTTCTTCTCAGCGCGTCCTCGTTACGGGCGCTAGCGGTTTTGTTGGGCGTGCGCTGGTGACGCGATTGCTGGCAAGCAATGACTTTGAGGTCGTCGCGCAGTTTCGCTCCAGCGCCTCTGCGCAGAAGAGCCAGGGAAATACCGTTGTTACCCCAGCTATCAACAGTGAGACCGACTGGTCGTCGGCGTTGGCTGGGGTGAATGCGGTCGTGCATTGCGCGGCGCGCGTTCATGTCATGAACGAAACTACCGCAGATCCGCTGGCTGCATTCCGCGAGGTCAACGTGGAAGGCACGTTGAAGCTGGCGCGTGAGGCCGCTCGCTCAGGCGTTCGACGCTTCATTTATCTCAGCTCGATCAAGGTCAACGGCGAGGGTACGGACGGAAAAGCCTTCACTGCCGAAGACGACTGCGGCCCAACCGACCCCTACGGCCTGTCGAAATGGGAGGCTGAAAAAGGGCTCATGGAGCTGGCTCAACGCTCGGCGATGGACGTCGTCATCGTCCGGCCACCGCTGATTTATGGGCCGGGTGTAAAGGCCAACTTCCTGAAGATGATCCAGTGGGTCGATCGGGGCGTGCCGCTTCCGTTGGCCTTGGTTGATAACTGCAGGAGTTTGGTCGGCCTGGAAAACCTGACCAACTTCCTGATCCATTGCATCGACCATCCGGGTGCAGCGAACCAGGTGTTCCTGATTTCAGATGGCGAGGATCTTTCTACCCCCGCGTTGTTGCGCAACGTTGCGCAGGCACTTGGGAAACCCTCTCGTCTGCTGCCGTTCCCCGTCACGTTACTCCGCGGCTTCGCTGAACTGCTGGGTAAGCGGGCCGTTGTGGACCGGCTGTGCGGCTCGTTGAGAGTCGACATTGAAAAAAACAGCCGCGTGCTGGGCTGGACGCCTCGATCATCGGTTGCCGAAGAGTTGAAGCGCACTGTTAAAGCTTACCGTGAGCAGGAACCTAGATGAGCCTTTGGTTACTTTTACCCCTGACTGTGATTGTGTCGCTTGTATTGACTGCAGCACTGCGTCGTTACGCACTGGCGACGAGCATGATCGATGTGCCCAATGCCCGTAGTTCGCACACGATACCCACGCCCCGCGGCGGCGGTGTGGCGATCGTAGTCAGTTTTCTCATTGCGCTGGCATGGCTGGGCTATGTGGATGCGATCGACTGGGCTGTTGCTGTGGGCCTGTTCGGTGCCGGCCTGATTGCCGCCCTTGTCGGGTTTCTGGATGACCACGGGCACGTCCCTGCCGGATGGCGGTTGCTCGGGCATTTTGCGGCCGCTGCCTGGGGCCTTTTCTGGCTCAACGGTGCGCCACCGCTCGAGTTTTTCGGCGTGGTTGTTGATTTAGGGGTGATAGGCCACTTGCTGGCGGCCGTTTACCTTGTGTGGTTGTTGAACCTTTACAACTTCATGGATGGGATCGACGGGCTGGCGAGTGTGCAGGCGGTTACCGCATGCCTGGGGGGAGGCCTGCTTTGTTTGCTGGGGGGGCACGTATCGCAACTGTGGCTGTCAGGGTTGATGCTGATGGCAGTGGCGGGCTTTCTGGTCTGGAACTTCCCGCCTGCGAAGATTTTCATGGGGGATGCCGGTAGTGGCTTCCTGGGGATCATGCTGGGCCTGTTCGCGCTCCAGGCAGCGTGGATTTCGCCTGCGTTTTTCTGGAGCTGGATGATACTGCTAGGGGTATTCATCGTTGATGCCACGTGGACGTTGATCCGCCGGCTGTTGCGCGGTGACAAAGTCCATGAAGCCCATCGCAGCCATGCTTACCAGTATGCTTCAAGGCATTATGGGAGCCACCGTACCGTGACCCTCGCTGTGCTGCTGATCAATATAGGGTGGCTGTTGCCCATCGCGTTGTTGGTGGGCTCCGCCCACCTCGACGGTATAGCCGGTCTTGTGCTGGCCTATATTCCCTTGGTGTGTTTGGCGTTAAGGTTCAATGCCGGATTGAAAGAGGCCTGACTAGCTATGGTTCAAGGATACGATAAGATGCGCAGCTGGCTTTTACAGCTAACGCGGCGCCAGAAGCGGCTGCTGCAGCTCTCTACTGACGTAGTGATGATCTGGCTCGCCTTGTGGCTTGCCTTTGTCGTTCGTCTTGGCATCGACGACCTGGCCAATCCGATCGTCGACCACATGTGGCTGTTCCTGTGTGCACCGGTAGTGTCGATCCCGCTTTTCATTCGCTTCGGGCTGTATCGCGCGGTGATGCGTTATTTTGGTAACGACGCACTGATCGCGATCATCAAGGCGGTCACGCTGTCTGCGCTGATCCTCGGCTTCATCATCTATTGGTCCAGCAACCATCAGAACGTAGTGCCGCGTTCCATCACCTTCAACTACTGGTGGTTGAGCCTGATCATGGTCGGTGGCCTGCGGCTCGCCATGCGCCAGTACTTCCTGGGTGACTGGTTTGCTGCCGCCGTCCAGCACGTACCGTTCGCTCAACGAGACGATGGCTTGCCACGGGTGGCAATCTACGGGGCCGGCGCCGCCGGTAACCAATTGGCAACGGCGCTGCGCATGGACAAAGCCATGCGGCCGGTGGCATTCATCGACGATGACCCGAGCATTACCGACCGTGTGATCGCTGGTTTGCAAGTGTATCGCCCAGAGCAACTGCAGCAGTTGATCGACGATACCGGCGCCCAGGAAATCCTGCTGGCACTGCCGTCATCGACCCGCACCCGCCGTCGGGAGATCCTTAACTTCCTCGAAGACTTCCCGCTGCATGTGCGCAGTGTGCCCAGCTTCATCGACTTGGCGAGCGGTAAGGTCAAGGTGGATGATATTCAGGAAGTGGACATTGCCGACCTGTTGGGCCGTGACCCGGTGCCCGCGCAAAGCGACCTGCTTGAGCGTTGCATTGCTGAGCAAACCGTGTTGGTCACCGGTGCCGGTGGCTCGATCGGCTCCGAGCTGTGCAGGCAAATTCTTTCCCAGTCCCCGAAAACGCTGCTGCTGTTCGATCACAGCGAATTCAACCTCTACAGCATTCTTTCTGAACTGGAACAGCGCATTGCCCGTGAGTCGCTGTCTGTTTGCCTGCTGCCGATCCTGGGTTCGGTACGTAACCAGGCGCAGATGCTCGACATCATGAAAACCTGGCGGGTCGATACGGTTTACCATGCTGCGGCCTACAAGCATGTACCGATGGTCGAGCACAATATCAGCGAAGGCCTGCTGAACAACGTCATTGGTACCTTGCACACCGCGCAAGCAGCATTGCAGGCAGGGGTCGCCAACTTTGTGCTGATTTCGACCGACAAGGCGGTACGCCCGACCAACGTGATGGGCAGTACCAAGCGCCTTGCCGAGATGACCCTGCAGGCCCTGAGCCGCGAGTTGGCGCCCGTACTGTTTGGCGATGGGAGCAATGTTTCGCAGGTCAACAAAACCCGCTTCACCATGGTCCGTTTCGGCAACGTGCTGGGCTCATCGGGCTCGGTAATCCCGCTGTTCCATAAGCAGATCAAGGCCGGCGGCCCGCTGACCGTTACCCATCCGAAAATCACCCGCTACTTCATGACCATTCCCGAAGCCGCGCAGTTGGTGATCCAGGCGGGCTCGATGGGCAAGGGCGGGGATGTGTTCGTGCTCGACATGGGCGAGCCGGTGCGGATTGTCGAGTTGGCCGAGAAGATGATCCACCTGTCCGGTTTCAGCGTCCGCTCCGAACGCAACCCCATGGGTGACATCGCTATCGAGTTCACCGGGTTGCGGCCGGGCGAGAAGCTTTACGAAGAGCTGTTGATCGGTGACAACGTGATAGCGACCCGCCATCCAATGATCATGAGTGCCAGTGAAGATTTCCTGACCTGGGAAGAACTCAAGGACGCGCTGAGCCAGTTGCTGGGCGCAGCAGCTGCAGATGATTTTGTTCGCGTGCGTCAGTTGCTGCGTGAGACCGTTATCGGCTATGCCCCGGAAGGGGAGATCGTCGACTGGATTTATCAGCAGCGGCGCTTGGATCGGTAAGCATCCTCTGTGACACAAGGCCGCTCCTTATAGCAGCGGCCTGTTCTACACGATAAGCAGTGCCAGCCATGAGGGCCGCAATGGCCCTCATTAGAGCGGGGCAGCACAACCGCCCAGCGTTTATGTGAAACCCGCAGCACCCCAGGGTTTTCCCCACCCCCCCAACCCGCGTATCATCCCCTCACACAAATCTGAATATCCCCACGCCTGCTTCAGACCAAAGGTCTTGCGTTCCCAGCGTGCATAGCAGCTTCAGATAACCAGACGATCATCAGTGTCATAAAACGACCTGCCAGATTCATGGCCAGGCCAGGCATGCCGGCTGTCCGACGGATGGGACGGTGCCCGATGAGATTTGAAGGAATAGGTTTTGATTAAGCGTAGAAAGGTTGCAATCGTTGGCTGTTCGTACCGCTTCCCTGGATCTTCCAATGCCAGCTTTTGGCAAAACCTGATGGAGGGGCGCGACCTGGTCACCCAGGTCGACCCTTCTCGGTGGGAGAAATCTGAGTTTCTGCACCCGGACAAGGCCAACCCTGCGACCAGCTACACCTTCGCCGCGGGCACTTTGGGCGACATCAGCGCGTTCGACGCGGGGTTCTTCAATATTTCGCCGCGTGAAGCGGGGATGATGGACCCACAGCAGCGCATGCTGCTGGAAATGTGCTGGGAAACCTTCGAAAACGCCGGGGTCAAGCCGTCGAGCCTGCGCGGCAGCAACTGTGGCGTGTACCTGGGCATCGCCGGTGTCGAGCAGTCCTACCGGCTGGTCGAAGACCTGGCGTCGATTGATGGTGCAACCGCCACCGGCAACACCATGAGCATTGCCGCCAACCGCCTGTCGTTCTTCTACGACCTGCGTGGGCCGAGCATGGCCATCGACACCGCCTGTTCCTCTTCGCTGGTGGCCTTCCACCAGGCGTGCCAGGCCATCCTCAGCGGTGATGTCGACCAGGCGCTGACCGGCGGCATCAGCCTGCACATGCACCCGTTCGGCTTCATGATCTTTGCCAAGGCAACCATGTTGTCGCGCACCGGGCGCTGCCAGTCGTTCGATGAGAATGGCGATGGCTATGCGCGTTCGGAAGGCGGTGGGTTGTTCCTGCTCAAGGACTACGACCAGGCCGTGGCCGATGGCAATACGATTTTGGCCGTGGTCGCGGCCAGTGCGGTGAACACCGACGGGCGCAAGTCCAGCCTGACCCTGCCCAACGCCGAAGCCCAGGCCGCGCTGCTCAAGCAGACCTACGCCAAGGCGGGCATCAGCCCCGACCAGCTCGATTACCTGGAAGCCCATGGTACCGGTACCTCGGTCGGTGACCCGATCGAAACCCGTGCCATCGGCGAAGCACTGGCCCAGGCGCGTGGCAATGGCAACCCGTTGCCGATCGGCTCGGTCAAAAGCAACCTTGGCCACCTGGAAGCCGCGTCCGGTGTGGCGGGCCTGATGAAGGCGCTCAACTGCCTGACCGAACGCACCGTGCCGGCCACCATCGGGGTCAAGGCGCTTAACCCGAATATCGCGTTCGGCGACCTGAACCTGCAGGTGGTCACCGAGCCGCTGCCGCTCAAGCCTGAAGGCCAACTGACGGTCGGCGTCAACTCGTTCGGCTTTGGCGGCGCCAACGCGCATGTCATCCTGCAGAGCCCCGAGCCGCAGGCTGCGCCGGCTAAAGCTGCCGAGGCGCGACGCGTACCGTTGCTGCTCAGCGGCAAGACCGAACAAGGCCTGCGCGCCACCGCCGAGCGCTTTGCCGCGTACTTGGCCGCCCACCCAGAGCTGGATTATTACGACGTGGCCTATCAGGCCATGTACCGCCGGGACGCGCACAGCCATCGCCTGCTGCTGGTCAGCGACAATGCCGCCGAAGCCGCCCAGGCCCTGGACGACTATGCCCAGGACCCAACCCTCAGTGAACTGAGCGCGGTGCTCGAAGCCGGCCAGGCACTGGAAGCCGCCTCGGCGCCGGTGTTCGTCTACTCCGGTAACGGCTCGCAGTGGCAAGGCATGGGCCGGGCGATGCTCGGTCAACCGCTGTTTGCTGCTGCGGTGGATGAAGTGGATGCGTTGTTCCAGCCACTGGCGGGCTATTCGTTGCGCTCCGAGCTGCTGGGTGACAACGGCGAAGGCCGTTATGCCCGCACCGAAATCGCCCAGCCGGCGCTGTTTGCCTTGCAAGTGGCGGTGACCCGTGTGCTGGCCGCCGAAGGCATCCACCCTGTCGCGGTGATCGGCCATAGCGTCGGCGAAGTGGCCGCGGCCTGGGCCAGTGGTGCCCTGAGCCTGGAAGACGCCACCCAAGTGATCTACCACCGCAGCCGCCTGCAAGGGCTGACCCGCGGTACCGGGCAGATGACCGCCGTGGGCCTGTCGGGTGAAGCCGCTGGCGAGCTGATCACTGAACTGAAGCTGGACGGCCGCCTGGTCGTTGCCGGTGAAAACAGTGCCCGTGGCGCCACCCTGGCAGGTGAGGTCGACGCCCTGACGCTGCTGGAAGAAACCCTTGCCGAGCGCCAGGTGTTCGCCCGCCGCCTGGACCTGGACTACGCCTTCCACTCGCCAGCAATGAACCCGATTGAACAGGCCGTCATCGACGACCTCGCGCACATCCGCCCGCGCGCCACGCAGATCCCGTTCTACTCCACGGTGGTCGGCGGCGAGCTGGATGGCGAGCGCCTGGGCAACCACTACTGGTGGCAGAACATCCGCTTCCCGGTGCTGTTCCAGGGCGCCTTGGACGCGCTGGTGCGCAACGGCCACAACCTGTTCGTCGAGATCGGCCCGCACGCGATTCTGCGCAGCTACGTCACCGATGTGCTGAACCAGTGCGAGCAGCCTGGCCAGGTGGTCGGCACGCTCAAGCGCAACGACCACAGCCCGTTGCTGCTGGAACGCACCGTGGCCCGCCTGCTGATTGCCGGCGTCGAGCCGCAGTGGGCAACGCGCTTCCCGGTTGCCGGGCGCCAGGTACGCCTGCCGAACTATGCCTGGCAGCGTGATCACTTCAGCTTGCCGGTGAGTGCCGAGTCGCACAGCCCCTTGAACCGCAAGCGCGTGCACCCGTTGCTGGGTTACCCCGTCGTCGACCAACCGCTGACCTGGGAAAACCGCCTGGACACGCAACTGTTTCCGACCCTGGCCGACCACAAAGTGGGCGAGTCGGTGCTGTTCCCCGGTGCTGGTTTCACCGAGTTGGCCCTGGCGGCGGCGCAGTTGCACCAGCCAGGTGAGTTCGTTGACATCGAAGAGCTCGAAATCCACAACCCGCTGCTGCTGAGCAGCGAGGGCAGCAAAAAAGTCCGCGTGCACATCGAAGAGGCCGACGGCACGCTGCGCATCATTTCGCGCAACCTGGCGCAGCATGAAGACTGGGTGCAGCACGTGGTCGCGCGCCTGCCGGGCGAAGCCCGTGGGGTCATGCTGGACACCCGTGCGCCGGCGCTGCCACAGCGCCCGGCGGACTTCAGCGGCGAGCAGCACCTGGCTCTGACCTGTGCGGTCGGCTTGAACTACGGCCCGGCCTACCAGACCGTCGCCGCGGCTTGGGTCGAAGAAGAGCGGGTGCTGGCGCAACTGGCCGTACCTGCCGCCATCGAGCACGAACTGGACGCGCTGCACCTGCACCCGGCGCTGCTGGACGGTGCCTTCCAGCTGATTACCGAACTGCTGGCCAGCCGCCCGGGCCGCAACAACGGGCTGGCCTTCATCCCCGTCAAGCTGGGGCGTATCGCCTTCAGCACGGCAGGTGCTGTGCCGGTGCTGGCTGAGGTACGCCAGCGCAAGCGCACCGCGCATTCGCTGTTGGTTGATTTCACCCTGTTCGATGCCAGCGGCGCTGCCGTGCTGGCGATCAAGGATGCGCGCATGCGCGCCGTGCGCCTGCAGTACGACCGCAGTGGCGATATCAAGCGCCTCGGCCACGTCGGCCTGGCCGCACCGGGCAATGCCGTTGCCGTGCAACGCCACGCCGTGGCCGGTACGCCGGTGGCTGACGCGCTGCACAGCCTGGCCGACGAGCCGGCGCAGTTGCGTTACCTCAATGAAGTCGAACCGCTGCTGGATGTGCTGTGTGCCAGCTTTGTGCTCGACCTGGTTGAGCAGGCCGGTGGCCAGCTGAGCGCCGAACAGGTCGCGCTGTGGTCCCAGGGCCAGGGCGATTACCTGGCGACCCTGCTGCGCCACGCCGAGCAGGACGGCAATGTGCTGCGCAACGCCGATGGCAGCTGGCAGTTGGTCGACAGCGACGAGCGCCCGTCGTCGGAGGCCATCTGGCAGGAACTGTTCCAGAGCTACCCCGAGTACTTCCAGATCATTCATTCGGTGGGGCGTATTGGCCGTCACCTGCCGACCTTGCTGACGGGCGAGCAAACGCTCGAAAGCCTGTTGCCGCGCGAAACCAGCGGCAGCAGCCTGGCGCGCCTGGTGCTCGGTGCGGCCGGCCAGCAGCGCCTGCTCACCGGTATCAGCCAAACCTTGGCCGTGCGCCTTGAGCAATTGCCGGCCGGGCAGCGCCTGCGTGTGCTGGAAATCGGCTTTGGCGGCGCATCGTTTGCCGAGCTGCTGTACGCAGGGCTCGACTTCGACCGCATCGATTATGTCTACGCTGTGGCCGAGCCCGAGCTGCAGCAACGCCTGCATGACGATTGCCCTGCGCTGAGCGTGCTGAGCCTGGAGCAACTGGCCGACGCCGGCCGCTTTGACTGGGCACTGGTGCCGACCGACCTCGCCGCACTTGGCGCAGTGGGCGATGCCTTGCGCCAGGCCAGCGCGCAGCTTAACCCCCATGGCCAACTGGCGCTGCTGGGGCAATACCCGGCGCGTTGGGCTGACTTTGTCTTCGGTGGCGAGCCTGACTGGTGGCTGGCTGGCCCGCAGCACGCGCTTTCGCGTCAGCAGGCCCCGGCCTTCTGGAGCCATGAACTGCAACGCCACGGCCTTGGCCCGCTGCACACCGTCGATGCCTTGCCTGGCAGCGCGTGCGGTAGCTACGTGCTGCTGGCCGACAAGCCTGCGGGCGCTGTGCATGCCTCGGCAGAGGTGCCTGTGCAACACTGGGCGTTGCTTGCCGAAGCCGGGCAGGGCGCTGCCGAGTGCTTGGCCGCACAACTGCGTGCCAAAGGCCAGCTCGTGAGCCTGCTGCTGCCTGGCGATGCGCAGGCGCTGGCTGCCCAGCTCAGCGCGTTGGACCAGGCGCCAGCGCATGTGCTGCACCTGGCAGGCTTCGACAGCGCCGCCGGCCTAGACAACCAGGCTGAGCGCTGCCTGCAGGCAGCCGCACTGGTGCAGGCCTGCGAGGCCTTGGCGCTGGCGCCGCAATGCTGGCTGCTGACCCGTGGCGCTGCCGAACACCTGTACGGCACCGACACCGCCGCCGACGTCGCGGCCATCGCTGACGCGGCGTTCTGGGGCTTTGGCCGCACCCTGGCCAACGAATCGGTCAACTGCCGCATTCGCCTGCTGGACCTGGCCCACGCGGCACCGATCGACCACGTGCTGCCCTCATTGCTGCACGCCGACAGCGAAACCGAGTTGGCGCTGGACGCCGAAGGCCGCCGCTATGTGCCGCGCCTGCGTGTATTGGCAGACCAGCCCGCCAGCGCCGACAGCGCAGCGCAGTGGGTGTGCCTGGGCTTCGACCTGCCTGGCCAGCTTCGTAACCTGCGTTGGGAGCTGCGCGAGCCGCGCCAACCGGCGGCGGACGAGCTGGACATCGCCGTACGGGCCACCGGCCTGAACTTCCGCGACGTGATGTTCGCCCTCGGCCTGCTGTCTGATGAGGCGATCGAGAACGGCTTCTCTGGCCCAACCCTGGGCTTCGAGTTTGCCGGTGTGGTGCAAGGCAAGGGCGCTGACGTGCTTGGCGACTTCGCCCCGGGCGACCGCGTGGTGGGCTTTGGCCCGTGCAGCTTCGCCAACCGCCTGGTGACCAACGCCAACGCCGTGGCACGCATCCCAGAGGGGATGTCGTTCGAAGCGGCAGCGACCATTCCGAGCACCTTCTTCACCGTGTACTACGCGCTGCACCACCTGGCACGCGTAGAGCCGGGCGAGAAAGTGCTGATCCACGGCGCGGCTGGCGGCGTGGGCATCGCCGCGATCCAGATCGCCAAGTGGCTGGGTGCCGAGATCCACGCCACCGCCGGCAGCGACGAGAAGCGCGACTTCCTGCGCCTGCTGGGCGTGGACAACGTCTACGACTCGCGTTCGCTGGCCTATGCCGACCAGGTACTGGCCGCAACCGGCGGGCGTGGCGTCGATGTGGTGCTCAACTCGCTGGCGGGCGAGGCGATCAACCGCAACCTGCGTGTGCTGAAGCCGTTTGGCCGTTTCCTCGAACTGGGCAAGCGCGACTTCTACCAGAACACCCGTATCGGCTTGCGCCCGTTCCGCAACAACATCAGCTACTTCGGCATCGACGCCGACCAGCTGATGAGCGAACGCCCGCAACTGACCCGTCGCCTGTTCGCCGAAATGATGGCGCTGTTTGCCCAAGGCATCCTGCACCCGCTGCCATTCCGCGAGTTCGACGCCAACCAGGTGGTCGAAGCCTACCGCTACATGCAGCAGGCGCGGCAGATCGGCAAGGTCGTTATCACCTACGCCAACCCGATCGAACGCACGGTCGACACCCGCGCACAACCGCTGCGTAACGTGCAATTGGCAGCCGATGCCAGTTACCTGGTCACCGGTGGCCTGGGTGGCTTCGGCCTGCGCACGGCGCAATGGTTGATCGACAAGGGCGCCCGCCACCTGGTGCTGCTGGGCCGCCGTGGCCCGGCCAGTGCCGAGGCTCAGCCGCAGCTGGCGCTGTGGCAGGCTCAAGGTATCGATGTGCAGGCAGTGGCTTGCGATATCACGGATGCCGGCCAGCTGCGCGCGGTGTTCGAGCGCATCGCAGCCAGCCCATGGCCGCTGCGAGGCCTGGTGCATGCGGCGACAGTGATCGACGACAGCCTGATCCGCAACCTCGATGGCGACCAGCTGCATCGCGTGCTTGAGCCCAAGGCCAAGGGCGCGCAGTACCTGCATGAACTGACCCAAGCGTTGCCGCTGGACTTCTTCGTGATGTTCTCGTCGGCCACCACCCTGTTCGGCAACCCCGGCCAGGCTAACTACGTCGCCGCCAACCACTGGCTCGAAGCCTTGGCGCGCCACCGTCGTGCCCAAGGGCTGGCGGCCACTGCAGTGCTGTGGGGCGCGATTGACGACGTCGGCTTCCTGGCCCGCAACAGCCAGATCAAGGATGCCCTGCAAAGCCGCATGGGCGGTGCTGCCCTGCGCGCCGAGGCGGCCCTGGCCCAGCTCGAAGCCATGCTGCTGAGCGGTGACAACGGCCAAGGCGTGCTCGAGCTGGACTTCAAAGCCCTGTCGCGCTTCCTGCCGACCGCCACCTCGCCACGCTTCAGCGAACTGGCCCGTGCCCACGGCGGTGACCAGGAAGACGACAACGGCGGTGAAGACATCCAGCGCATGCTGGCCGAGCTTGACGATGCCGAATTGCTCGAGCGCTTTGCCGAGATGCTCAAGCACGAGGTGTGCGAGATTCTGCGCCTGCCGCCCGCGCGCCTGGATGCACAGCGCCCGCTGCAGGAACTGGGGCTGGACTCGCTGATGAGTGTCGAGTTGGTGGTGGCGTTGGAAGAGCGCTTCGGCATTCGCCTGCCGGTCATGGAACTCAGTGACAGTTCCAGCATCGATAAGCTCAGCGTGCGCTTGCTTGAGCTGTTGCGCGGTGAAGCCGGCACTGGCGAAGACCAGCTGGCGCAAAACGTGCTCGCCCGTCATGGCAGCGAACTCAGCGCCGAACAAGTGGCTGAACTGAATGCAGAACTGGCCGAGACCAGTGTGGCACCTAACCGATTGATTGACTAAGAGCTCAGATGACAGCCAAAACCCCGACCGGCCTTGGTGGCGACGCCAAGCAACGCCTGATCCAGCAAGCCCTTGCGCGGCGCCGTAACACAGGCGCCGAAGGCGCGGAAGGTGCCACCCTGGAGCAGGTGCAGCAGGCTGCATTGAAGGTGCCTGAAGCGTTTTACCGTTTCGACCAGCACCCGGGTTACCAGCACCTGCGGGTGATGCAACAAACCGCGCAGCGGCTGGGGCTGAGCAACCCGTTTTTCCGCTTGCACCAAGGCACCGCCGGCGCGCAGACCCAGATTGGCGAGCGCGAGTACCTGAACTTCGCCAGTTACAACTACCTGGGGTATTCCGGCCACCCCAACGTTGCCGAGGCGGCCAAGGCGGCGATCGACCGCTACGGCACCTCGGTGTCTGCCAGCCGCCCGGTCTCGGGTGATCGCCCGCTGCACCGTGAGCTGGAGCAGGGGTTGGCCAGGCTGTACGAGGTGGACGACGCCGTGGTGATGGTCAGCGGCCATGCCACCAACGTCACCACCATCGGCTACCTGTTCGGGCCGCGCGACCTGGTGGTGCATGACGAGCTGATTCACAACAGCGTCCTGCAGGGCATTCAGTTGTCCGGTGCACGGCGTTTGAGCTTTGCGCATAACGACTGGCAGGCGCTGGACCGCCTGTTGAGCGAGCAGCGCCAGCACTTCGAGCGGGTGCTGGTGGTGGTCGAAGGCATCTACAGCATGGACGGCGACTACCCTGAGCTGCCCCGGTTCGTCGACATCAAGCGCAAGCACAAAGCGTTTCTGATGGTGGATGAAGCGCATTCGCTGGGCGTGATGGGGGCCACGGGTAAAGGTATCCGTGAGCACTTTGGCCTGGCGGGTGATGACGTCGATATCTGGATGGGCACCTTGAGCAAGACCTTGGCCAGTTGCGGCGGTTATATCGCTGGCAGCACGGCGCTGATCGAGCATCTCAAGTTTCTGGCCCCGGGCTTTTTGTACAGCGTCGGTATGCCGCCGGCTGTCGCAGCGTCGGCCTTGGCGGCGTTGCAGCTGCTGGCGGCGGATAACGGGCGGGTTGCCCAGGTGCAGGCGCGGGGCGAGTTGTTCTTGCGCCTGGCGCGTGAAGCGGGTCTGGACACCGCCACCAGCACCGGGCTTGCGGTAATCCCGGTGATTACCGGCAGTTCGTTCAAGGCGGGGCGGTTGTCCAGTGCCTTGTTTGAGCGGGGCATCAATGCCCAGCCGATCGTCTACCCGGCCGTGCCGGAGCAGGCGGCGCGGGTGCGCTTCTTTGTCTCGTGCGAGCATACGCCTGAGCAGATCCAGCACACCGTGGCGGTGGTCGCTGAAGAGATGGCGCGGCTGGGGTGATGGGGTAAGGGCTGAGGGGCTGCTTGGCAGCCCTTGTGGCGTGCCATCAATGAGCCATCAATGATAGCTGGAATCTGGCCACTGCAAAGCGGCTAATCATATTAAATCGAAGCAAGAAAAGTCGAACTTACTTCGAGCGCTCTAGTGTTAAACATCTAAATAATTCCTTTTTAAAACGACGCACAAAAGTGTCTGTGTAAAGTTTGCGTAACGCCTGCAACTTTAAAAAATACGACTATCGTGATCATTAACCGGGCCACCCCCTGGGCCCGTCGTGTATCCGATGGAGTACTTATGAGCAGAGTGACTCTTGCTGCTGTTGTATCGGTGTGCGTCTGCGCCGTGCCAACCGTTTGCGATGCGACTTCTCACACTGCACCGGCTTTTGCGTTTGGCTTACAGGGAAGCTACACCGAACAGGAATTCACCGGGCACGGTAAAACCGACACGGAACATTTGCCAGAAGGCGGCGCATTCATAAATTTCGGCAACAAAATGACGTCAACCGACGGGTTCATTTACCAGGCAGAACTCAGCGGCCTCTATAGCAAGCACCAGAACCAGAAGGTCAAGGACGCGCAGGCCGACCTCGACCTGGGCTGGCGTATTGCGCTGGCTGAGCGCCATTCCGTCGACCTGCTGGTGGGCGGCGGTTACAAATGGAACCGCCTGCAGCCGAACAACCGCAAGTACGACATCGACCTCACCAACCGCACGCCTTTTGCCAAGGTGGCGTTGGGTTACAACTACCGGTTCAATACCGCGACCCTACGTTTTGAAGCTGGCGTGCGTAAGCTGATCAATGGTGATTCGCAATTGGAGATCCATGGCATCAGCAACGAGAAAGTGGATTTGAAAGACGGCACTCACCCATTTGCCGAAATGAGCCTGCTGTTTAATCAGGACGGCGTGGTCCCGGTGATTGCCTCGTTGTATTACAGCCGCTTTGAATATGAGTTGGACGGGCAGTTTGTAATGACCCCAACGGATACTCAGGTGCAGGATGAATACGGTATAAAACTTGGCGTCAGCTTTTAACCCTGCACACGCAAGGGCTTTCGTCACGCGCAGCCCCTTGTAGGCTGCGAAGAGGCCAGTACTAGCACAATCAATCTTCGCTGCTGCCACTGGCGTCTTCGCAGCACAAGGCTGCTCCTACAGGTGTCTGTGCTGACCGAAGGAATAATTGAGCGCACGCAAGGGCTTTCGCCAGGCGCAGTCCCTTGTAGGAGCAGCCTTGTGCTGCGAAGAGGCCGGTACTAGCACAATCAATCTTCGCTGCTGCCACTGGCGTCTTCGCAGCACAAGGCTGCTCCTACAGGTCCGTGCTGACCGACGGGATAACCGCCTCAAATATGCGGCGGCTCATAGGCATTCAGCTGCTCCACAAACCGCCAATGGCTCTTCTTGTCAAAACCCATCCAGCGCTTCAGGCGGATGTCCCAGCGCATGTGATGGTTGGCAATCCACGGCAGGGCAAACAGGTGCGCGCCGCGCCAAGGGATGAACGGATTGCGCCGCAAGCTGGCGTAAATTTCTACCCGGTGGCTGGCCTGGTGGCTGGCGCAGCGGGCGTGGAAGCCGGATGTGTCAGCCACCACCAGGGTGTTGGCGGGCACCGCAAAGCGGCGCGGCTGCGGCAGGCCGAGGGCGGCGAGGTCGGGGGTGTCGATACGGAACGAGCCCTCGCGGTGCATCTGCTCGGTCGAGCGCGCAGCGCCCAGGCTCTGCTGATACTCCCAGGCCAGGCGCTCGGGCGTCAGGCGGTGCGACCCCGGCACATAACTGAAAGGCCCTTGGTCGTCGGCCACGTCATCCAGGAATAACCACGCTTTAGCGGTGGGGTGGAAGGTATCTGCGTGCAGGCGGGTTTGCGGGTCTTGGTCGGCATTGGCAGCATCGATGATGATCGACTGCAGCTGATAGGTAATGCCGCCCGTGTTGGACGATGCATAGGCAATCAGGTCCCGTACCCCACGGTCCGCCACAAACGCCGCACTGGCCGGGTTGCTGGCCAGCACATCCTGGTCAAGGCTGACCCGGCGGGTAACCGCACGCCCTTGGCGCATCTCCCAACCCGTGCTGCGCAAGGCACCCAACTCTGCGCGCAACGCCGCGAACTGGTCAGCGGGCAGGGCGTTTTCGCGGATGAAAAACCCGTTTTCCTCAAAATGCGCACGCTCGCCGGCATCCAGGCGCGATGCCAGGGCCTGGCGACGGTAGCTGGCCATGGCCATCGCCAATTGGCGACGCTGCACATGCAGGCCAAGCGCATTCAGCCGCGCACTGCCGAGCACCGGGTTGTTCTCGAACGATTTCGCGTGGGTGGCCAGTTGCATGCAATGCCAGGGGAGCGCCGCATAGCGGCCGATGTCCTTGATCGATACGGGCATGTTCTAGTCCTTTGATGGGGCCAGTGGCCGGCCGCAGCCGAGCATGGTCCGGGAGTAATTGAGCAGCGGCGCCACGCGCCGGTGTTCGGCCAACCGCGCAGGGCGCGGCATCGACAGGCAAGCGAGGGCGTGCCAGGCATCGCAGGGCAAGTCTTGCTGAACGTCGGCATAGCTCGCATAGCGCATCAAGGCGCCGGCTACCAACTGGTCCAGGGTCAGGCGCCGGGTGCGGCGCGGCAGCGGCTGGTGGTCGTGGGTCAACCCCCAGCCGGCATAGAACGGTGTGCCGTAAGTCACCACCGGCACGCCGCGCAGCAGCGCTTCGAAGCCAGCGGTGGAGCTCAAGGTGTGCAGCGCATCGACCTGGCCGTAGAGGCTGGCGATATCGACACCGCCCAACACCTGGTCAGCCAGGCCCGTCAGTAGCGCCGGGGCAACCTGGCCCTGGCGCTTGCCGGCCTCGACGTCCGGGTGAGGTTTGTAGATGATCCAGGCGTCCGGCAACTGCGCGCGCACCCGTTGCAGCAGACGCAGGTTGCAGCCTGCGCCGCCGCCACTGCACAGCGCCGAAGCGTCATCCTCGACCTGGCCGACCACCAGCACCCGTGTTTGGCCCGGCTGGCTCAGCAACGGCGGCATTGGCCCGCTGCGCAGGTTGAATTTGCTGGTGCCGCTGGCGACGATCTGCGCCCTTAACTGCGCGGCTTCGGCCAGGCTGGCGTCATCGAAATCGGTATTGAGCAGCAGCCATTCCAGGTCACTGTCCGACGCGGCGTCATAGTGAATGCCGCCACGGTCCAGCACCAACGACAGGGCCGGGCTGTTACTCACCCCCAACCCCGTGGACCGCATGAAGCCGTCCTCGACCCGCCAGATCGGCACCCCCTGCTGGCGCGCGCGTTCAGCCAGGCTGGCGGGCTCCCGCGCCGCCCACACCAGCAGCCGGCCGTTTTCTGCCGCCACCTGCTGCACCAGTTGCGGGCTATCCACGGTAAAGCGCAGCTGGCCCCAGCGGCTGGCAAAGAAGCGGCGAATGTTGTGCTGCTTGTGGCGCTTGACCCCCAGCACCGTGGTAGGCCCGGCAAATTCAGTGTCGCGTGCCTTTTTGCGCGCCAGCTGGCGAGCGACGGTCAGCGCATCGGTCAGCTGGCCGGTGAGCGGGTCGACATAGCGGCAATAACGAATGTACGCCGCCGCCACCAGTTGTTCCAGGCTCGGCCGCGCCTGGCGGCGGGGGATGGGCATGCGGTCGTCGGTCAGGCCCCAGCCAGCGTAAAACGGCAGCCCGAAGCAGGTCACCGCCACGCCCTGAATCAACGCCTCGAGCCCAGCCTGGCTGGTGCCCACATACACCCGCTGTGCCCGCTTGGCCAACGACGCCCACGCCACTGGCCGTGCCTCCAGCGGCACGCCCCGGGCTTGCGCTGCGGCCAGCAGGCAGCTGGGTTTCTGCCCGCCCAGGCAGTCCGGGTGAATACGCACCCGCACATCGGCATCCGGGTGCTCGGCCAAGGCGACATCGAGCATGCGCACGTAGTCCGCTTCGCACAAACCGCCACCGGGGATTGAATAGTCGCCCGCCGTCTGGTCAACCACCAGCACCAACGGCCGCTCACGGCCCAGCGGGTCGTCTGCGGGCAGGTCCTGGGCATTGTTGTACTTGCCGATGCCCGTGCTGCGCATCAGCGAGATCAGCGCGTGCGCGCACTCCAACTCGTGCTCGGTCAGCGCCTCGGGCTGTTGCAGGATGTTCTCGAGCAGCGAAGGCCGGTCTGCCAGGTAGTGAATGCCTATCGGGTCGACCACCATCGACATCGGCGTGTCGCCTTCGATGCCCAGCGACGAAGACCGTAAAAAACCGTCCTCCAGCGCGATATAAGGCAGCCCCCAGCGCTGGCACAACACGCGCGCCTGCGCAGAAGACTGCTTGTAGCCGATGCCGGCAATCGCCTTGAGCCCCTTCGGCGCCTTGCTTCCCCGGCGCCACAGCCAGAAGGGCGGGCCCTCGGGCCCAAGAAACTGCGGCAGGTGCAGCACCTTCCAGGCAACCCACTGCGACATGATGCCGACCCAACCCGGGCCGTCCACCAGTGCTTGCAAGGCCACCGCTGCCGGCGCTTCAATACGGTTCATGGCACCCCCCGCCACATGCCACGCACCGGCGGGAACGGCACCCAACGCTTGCGGCGCAGGGCAAAGCCATTGTGCAGGTACAGCCGTTTGGCCCGCGGGTTGTTCAGCGGCACTTCCAGTTCGACCTGGGTAAAGCCCAGCTTGGCCGCATGCGCACAACACGCCTGCACCAACGCCGCCCCCATGCCTTGCTGGCGAGCCGCCTTGCTCACGCGCAGCCCATACAACAAGAACGGGTAACGCCATTCGCGCAGCTCGCTCAGGCAAAACCCGGCAAAGCGCACCCAGCCACTGATTAGCCCGAACTCGCGAATGAACGGCCGCCAGTGCAGTGCAAATGGCCCACGCCCGTCATGCTTCAAGGCGGCAAAGCCCAGCGCCTGCTCGCCCTCGAAGGCCAGCAGCACGCGGTCCCAGTGGATGGCCCCGCCCAGCAGGCGATAGCGGCAAGCAGGGTTACCAATCAGAAACGCCAGCGAACCGCGCCCCTGGGTCAGCAACTGGGCCAAGGCAGGGTCTGCGGCACGCTCCGGCGCCAGGTCCGATCCCAGAACAATGCGCACCACGTCTTCAGGCTACCCCAGCCACGGCACTGTGCGCCGCCTGGCCCTGTGCGGGCGCCTGGGCGTGTGCCAGCAGTGCGCTGGACAGCTTGTGCACAGCGATGGGGCACGCTTGGCTGCCAGGCTGGCGCCGGTTGGACCAGATCAGGTAGTCAGTGTCGCCGGCCGGCGCGCCGACCGCCTGGTAAACCTCGGGCAGGATCGGTACATGGTCACCAAAGAAGCACAGCAGCGCCTCGTTCGGATGGCTCAGTAACGTTTCGCGCAGCATGCCAAGCATGCGATCGGCATTGCCGATATGCCGCAGGTAAGGCGCCAGGTCTTGCATGCCCGGTTGCAACGGGCGGTCGAACCAGGCCGGCAGCTCGTGCTCGGCCACGCTTTCCAGGTGCAGCGGCCCGTGGTTTTCCATGGTGACCGCGTGGATGAACAACGGCTGAGTACGCCCAGGCGCCTCCAGCAGTTCGCGAATCTTCTGCGCAACCGCACAGTCGCCAATGAACGGCCCAGCCTTTTGCGACGGGTTGAACGCGCGCACATCGATGAACTCATCGAAGCCCAACGCCGGCAGCACTTTATTGCGACCGTAGAACCCACCGTCATACGGGTGAATGCACACCGTGCGGTAGCCCAGCGCCTTCAGCCGCGAAGCGATGCTCGGCAAGCCCCGGCGCGCCAGTACGCGATAAGGGTTGAAACGGTGCACGCCAAGCCGCTCGGACGGGATGCCCGTGAGGTAGGCGAATTCGGTACGCACCGTGTTGGCCCCCCACGCCGCCACCTGCAGCTTGCCGCGCGCGAGCGCCTGGCTGGCCAGCACGTCATACTCGCCCAGCACCTCAGCCCGCACGCCAGGCCACAAGCCACGCACATCAAAGAACGACTCGCTCTGCACCGACACCAAGTCCGCCAGCCCATTCCCCGTGGGAGCGGCTTTACCCGCGAATGCACCAGCCGCCCTGACACTACCCTCACAGTCAACCGGCGACCCCACCCCACCCCCATTCCCTGTGGGAGCGGGTTTACCCGCGAATGCGCCAGCCGCCCTGACACTACCCTCACAAGCAAACGGCGACCCCAACCCAGCCTGATCAACCGGCGCCCGCGCCGCCCAAAAATACCGCCACAAACTAGCCGCCAACCCCCAGCCCCGCACATCGCGCTCGGCATCAAAGCTCGGCACCACCCGACGATGCCCCAACCGCAGCAACCCCAGGCCAATCACCACCGGCAGCAACGCCTCAACCCGCGCCCCCGGCACCTCGAAGCGCAAGCCCGCCCACAGGTAAACCAGAAACCCGATCGCCAGCACTGCCGCCTTGCCAAACCCAAAGAACGGCAAATACAACCGCGGAAACTTCACCGCATCACTGAAGTACTCGAAATCCGCACACACAAACGGTTCGCGCAGCGAGTGGTACTTCGAGTTGCTCACCAGCACGATCAGCACCCACAGCAACAGCAGGTTCACACCACTGAACAGCGGCCGTGCGGTCAGCGCATACAGCAACCCAAACCCCACGCACCACAACCCCACATGCAGCATCCAGCAATCAGCCGGGCGGCGCAGGGCAGGGCGGGGTATCAACAGGCGTTCGACCAGCACGGTCAGCATCAGGCCGATCAACGCAACCGGCAGCAGAGAAACATCAATCACTGTACTTCAGCCCACGCAGGATCATCGAAGAAAGCCACTGCGGGATCAGCCCCAGCAGCCAGGTGCCCAGGTTGAGCGGGAACGGAAAACTGATACGCGCCTGGTTAGCAGCCAGCCCACGCTTGATGCGCTTGGCCGCTTTTTCGGCGGTCCACAAAAACGGCTTGGGCCCCGGCATTTCGAAGCACATCTTCGACTCCACGTAGCCCGGCACGATCACATTCACCTTCACCCCTTCCGGCGCCAGCCAATCGCGGATCGCTTCGCCATACACCCGAATCGCCGCCTTGCTGGCACTGTAGGTTGGCGTCACCGGCAACCCACGCCAGCCCGCCAGCGAGCTGAACAGCGCAATCTGCCCATGGCCCCGGCTGCGCATGGCTGGCAGCGCCGCTTCCACGGTGGCCAGCGCCGCCATCACATTCACCTCGAGCAACGCCCGGCTGTCGTCCCAGCACTCGGCCTCGCCATTGGCGCCCACTGCCGTGTTAAGCCCGGCACCGACCAGCACCAAGTCTGGCTGATGCGCCTCGCTGACCCGCCGCACCATCGCCCGCAGGCCATCCAGGTCGCGCACGTCGATGGCTTCCAGCAGTACCTCGGCGCCCAAGGCGCGGCACTGCTCGGCCATCTCATCCAGGCGGTCCAGGCGCCGGCCTTGCAGAATCAGCGTCACGCCCGGCGCGGCATAGGCAGGCGCCAGCGCGCCGCCGATGCCGCCGGTGGCGCCGGTGATGAGGATGCAGCGGGGTGAAGCGGTGTGGTTCATAGGTATTTTTCGATTCTTGAAGTTTTCGCCATCAGCACTTCGAGGCAATTGGTGACCGCCATGTCGATGCCGCTGCTTGTGTAGAAACCGCCATTGACCTGGGTAGTGTGAATGACTGTGTTGCGAAAACGACGAAACAGTGTCATGTCAGGCATTTCTGGTCTGTGCCAGAAGTCAGCCAGGCTACCTTGATGAGTCAAACCGGGCATAGCATAAATAGGGTCGGCGAGCGCAATCGTTGGCCGCTTGTGAAACAAGGCCGAAGCTCCAGCGGTGCTGTTGACGGTAATCATGCCCGTGATATGCGAGAGCAAGGTAGGCATGTAGCCACTCTCCATGAACTCGACTCTGTCAGCCACACCGTATTTTTCAGCAAGTGCGTTTGTGATATGCCGGTAATTCACCAAACCAGGGGTGAGCGGGTGGTTTTTGACCAGAAGTCGAGCATCGAAAGGGGCGTTTAATGAAAACGAGTCAATAACATGCTCGATGACATGTGACATGTTGGAAAAGGGCGAGTGATCACGGATCTGCGCATCGCTATCCAGTTGAAGAGGAAGCAAAAATGTCGGGCGACGTTCCTCTGCCACCTCAGCAACCAATTTGTTATCGCGGCTCAGGGAGCGTAGTAAACGAGTGCTCTGCCGAATAAACCCAGCGTATTCAGCCGCCGCGCTAAACGGGGCATGGGTGCGGTACTTGGGGTAACACAAAGCATTAAGTGCACCACCCGCATGATACAGCACATCATGAGCAGCACGAGCGGCGAATGAGAGCTTGAACGGATTGCCATTCTGGTAGCGAGGAATGTGCTTACCGACGTCCATATACCAACGAGGATCGCGAGGAAGTCGCGAGTTGCTATTTACACCTTCTCGCTCCAGGGTGACCCAATAGGGACGGAAATAGCCTTCTTCGAAGACATGAATGTTGATGCCGCGTAGGCGCGCCAGCGAAACTGCTGGGCGATGTACCGGCCGACAATCGCCGAATAGCACGATATCGGTAATGTCTAGATCGCGAAAGATCTGAGCGTAATAATCGTCTAGATCATCGGAGGGTGAACGGCAGCTAAGCCGTGAGCCGGCTCCGTACAGCACATCCCCTACGTTAAAGCTGATGCTATGGACCTGTTGTCCAATGGTTCGCAAGCCCTTAGCCAACTCAATGAAGAAAGGCGAGCTGACTCCCTGCAGAAACAGAAAATTATTGCGCGGTGGCCCCAATAGCGGACGACGCGGCGGGCTTGTCTTTAGCGGGCTGGGCGTTTCATGCCCAACCAACTGTACAAGCGTCGAATCAAGTCCTGCCATCTAGAGGTAGCTCCTGGCTGCGAAGACGCATGCCAATTTTGTAATTCGTGAAGAGTCTGTTCTGCGGTGGTGAAGCGGTTTGTGATTTGGCTCACGTATGTGGGGTAAAGCAGCAGTGCACCCGCCACCAACTGATCCAGGGTCAGTTGGCGAGTTCGACGAGCCTGCACGGTTGCTTCGAATTCGCGATCTATGGTCAGTCCCCAGCCAGCGTAGAAAGGCTGGCCGTATGTTGTCACCGGAACACCACGCAGCAAGGCCTCGAAACCTGACTGCGAGGTGAGTACATGTACCTCATCAACGAGCTCGAGCAATTGTTGCAGCGGCGCGTCGCCGATAACTTCATCGCACCAGTGCAGGGTTTTCGATTCGTCATCACCGAGGGGACGGGTTCCCGCAACTACCTCAGGGTGTGGCTTGTAGAGCACCCAAGCATCCGGATTACCCTCACGTACTGCCCGCAGCAATTGCAGGTTGCTGCGAATACGAGAGCTCCCGAAGCGAATCGAGGCATCACTCTCAACCTGGCCGGGCACCAGAACCACCCGTTTGGTAGTTGCCGGGCGTTTCCAAGCGCTGCCGGTGAGGTTGTACTTGGTCAATCCAGCGCTGCAGATGGTCAGGCGCAAGGCTTGTGCCCTTACAAGCAACTCGGGATCGAATGCTTCCTCGCATAGAATGCGTTCCAATCGTGAAGGACGTGTGGCGTCGTAATAGATGCCTAGGTCATCCACCACCCATGACAGCGGACGCGCTTTCCCTGCCCCCAGACCAACTGAACGAAGGAAACCATCTTCAACCCGGTTGACCGGGTGCGGGTGGGTGGCGAGTTCTGCATCATGCTTGCAACCCCAGGACACTACTGGCAAATCGCGTGTCAGTGGCTGTTCAGGTTTGACAAAGCGTATTGCCGAACCGTTGAAGAACATCTCGACCAGTGGTTCTTTCCAGCGACTGAAGCCAAGCATCTGAATGCTGATCGGCAATTTACTGCGGTGCTTGCGTTGCAAACCGAGCCACTGAATCAACGTTTCTGGCGAACAGGGTTTAGACGTCTCAGGGCAGACATAGCGTGGATACTGCACTAACGCGGCAAAAATAAGCTGCTCGAGGCTAGCCTGGCAACGGCGCTCTGGTGCCGGCAAACGATCATCAGTCAATCCCCAGCCTCCATAAAACGGCATGCCCCATGTGTGAACCGGTACATTCCAAAGGAGCGCGTCGAATCCCAGCTGAGAAGTCATCACAAACACTGCCTGCATACGTGGTAGCAATTCGGCAGGGTGGACGTCCTGGGCTAGGATCTGGATACGAGGGTTGGCAGCCAAGGCTTCAAGGTCGAAGTGTCCGTTTTTCCGACCTGCTACCACATCCGGGTGAACCTTCAGCAGCACTGTGCTTGCAGGGTAACGATGTAGGGCTGCATCTAGCATTTCAGCAAAGTCTGCCGGCGTCGCGCCTTGCAGTGATGCATCACCAAAGGTCTGATCTGCTACCAGTATGCAGTCGTCAGGGAGATTTGGTGCCTCGATCCGCGCTGCGTTGTACTTGGAAACTTTTTCACGTTGCCACAAATGCTGCAGTGCCAAAGCGCGAGCGGTTTGCTCAGGTGCGAGCGTTTGTGGAATCAGCTGTTCAAGTTTTGAGGGTTGGCTGGCGTCGTAGTACACACCAACGTCATCCACGATCAGGGACAGCGGCGGTTCGTCCGCGCCTAAGCCGACAGATCGTAAAAATCCGTCTTCAAGGGTCAGTATAGGTTTCCCGCTTTTGTGGGCCACTGTCATGGCTTTTGATGCACTAGGCTTGCGACCCCAGGCCATGACCCAGTCCGCTTTCTGAACATCGTCCAAAGCGCCATGGTGCAGCGCGAAATCGGGCAGCAAAGCCGGCAGGGTAGTGATCTGCTGAGCTCCTTTTGACATGATCAGCAGACGTGGGCGGGGCAGGGCGTCATCCATAAACGTACAACAGTGTTCCATGCGAGGGGACAGCTAAGAGCGGTAGCCCTAAGGATCCGGTGGGAGGGGCGTGACCGGTGATCTTAATACAAATTCACGATTCGTATAATAGGTGCTTAAAAAAACGCAACAAAACCAGGAAATTCCTACAGAACCGTGGGCTTGATATCAAATTGGCATCTGATCACAGCAGAGTAAGCAGGTACTCGTATTTCTGTAGGAGCAACGGCATTCGTTCCCGCTCTCGGTACTCGGCGAGGGTTTCGGGGCGCAAGGAGTGATAAAGCGCCGTCAGCAGAAAAATGTAGTGAAGGTTGCGTAACGCTTCGTCGCAGTCGAATTTACTTGATAGCACTGCCCGGTAAGTCTCGATGAACTCAGCCTGAGCTGCTATGAATACCTTCATGTCTTTGCGTCGGAAAAGGCTGCCCAGATATGCGCCGCCATCGAAGCCAACCCGTCCCACTTTGGCTTCACTCCAATCGATCACATGGAGCTGATTCTTAACCACAAAGAGATTTTTGCGCAGATAGTCCATATGGCTGATGCAGCGTGGGCTTTGCCGTGCCTGTTTAGCCATCCCTCTCAGCATGGGAGTGAAGCTCTTAAGGCGCTGTGCCAATCCGGCAAAACACACATCTTCGCGCCCGAGCGCCTCCAAATGTGAAAGGTGTCTCTCAAAGTTAAAGCGGGGTCGCAAGAGGAACCAAGGCCTGTAAAAGTCCATGCTCCACAGTAGTGGGGCTTGCTGCATGGGCTGGGCGACCAGATAGTCATGGCTAAGCTGCTCTTGCTCGGCGATGCCTTGTGCCAACTGACGGGCAATTGCATGCATACGTGGCGGCTTACCGCGCACGAATGCCGTAAAAATCAGGCTTTCCCACGGGGTTTCGATGACGCCGAGGCATGTGGGGTGATGAAAGTGAGCGCTGCCTTCCAGCATTCCTTCAGCTCGATGGAAGCGTGCCTCTTGGCTACCTACAAACGCCAGTTTACGGATCGATTTCTCAACGCACTCAAGTGTTTTTCCAGTAATCGGATCAATGATCCGATGGTGACGTACGTAATTGACGAATGAAGCGTTGGAATCAAGATCTTCACTGATTATGGACAGTGGCTGATCGCCCCATTGCGGTATCAATGCACGCAAGCTGTCTTCAAGTGGGGCACGTTGCCAGCGATAAAGGGTTTTGCGACCCGCTGACGACAAGGTAAGTGCAGTCATGGCATCCGTTCCGGCAAAGCCGTTAAGTCCTTCTGAGACGGTTAGAGGGTAATATGCTGCGGCATACGAGGACCGCGCACAACGAAAAGTTCACCAACAATTTTTTGATTTGAAAGGGTGTAGTGGTGGTAGGTTTCCTCTCATCGACCTAGTCGAGGTTTCTTCTGCCATTGTTGAATGACAACACAGCCGCTCCGACACAGCATGAATAGGTCATGTGCTACCGCCCTTAGTCGCGAAACGAGGGCAAAGCCCTCGCCTTACGCCTGTATCAGTCTTCCAGCAGCTCTTCGGCGGTGCCCAGGATGTTCTCCAGGGTGAAGCCGAACTCTTCGAACAATGCAGAGGCCGGGGCCGACTCACCGTAGGTGGTCATGCCGATGATACGGCCTTCCAGGCCGACGTACTTGTACCAGAAGTCGGCGTGGGCAGCTTCGATGGCGATGCGCGCACCCACTTCCAGTGGCAGTACAGACTGCTTGTAGCCAGCGTCCTGGGCGTCGAACACGCTGGTGCACGGCATGGAAACCACGCGGACCTTGCGGCCTTGCTCGCTCAGCTTGTCGAAGGCCTGAACCGCCAGGCCCACTTCGGAACCGGTGGCGATCAGGATCAGCTCTGGCTCGCCAGCGCAGTCCTTGAGGATGTAACCACCACGGCTGATCTCAGCGATCTGCTGGGCGTTACGGTCCTGATGCTGCAGGTTCTGACGCGAGAAGATCAGCGCCGATGGGCCGTCTTTGCGCTCCAGGGCGTTTTTCCAGGACACGGCCGATTCGACCGCGTCAGCTGGGCGCCAGGTG
Organism: Pseudomonas sp. DCB_AW; assembly: GCF_026240895.1. NCBI lineage: Bacteria > Pseudomonadati > Pseudomonadota > Gammaproteobacteria > Pseudomonadales > Pseudomonadaceae > Pseudomonas > Pseudomonas sp. DCB_AW. Next base: position 42,329 of record NZ_JAPFCE010000016.1, on the reverse strand, counting down.
TCCAGGTTCGGCGTGCTGCGCAGGCTGGTCAGCTGCTCGATCGGCTGGTGAGTCGGGCCGTCTTCGCCCAGGCCGATGGAGTCGTGGGTGTAGACGTGGATCACGCGCTGCTTCATCAGGGCCGACATGCGCACTGCGTTGCGGGCGTATTCCATGAACATCAGGAAGGTCGCGCCGTAAGGCACCAGGCCGCCGTGCAGGGCAACGCCGTTCATGATCGCGGTCATGCCGAACTCGCGTACGCCGTAGTAGACGTAGTTGCCGCTAGCGTCATGGGCGTCGACGCCCTTGCAACCTTTCCACAGGGTCAGGTTGGAACCGGCCAGGTCAGCCGAACCGCCGAGGAACTCGGGCAGCAGCGGGCCGAAGGCGTTCAGGGCATTCTGGCTGGCCTTGCGGCTGGCAATGGTCTCGCCTTTGGCAGCGACTTCGTTGATGTAGGCCTGGGCCTTCTCGGAGAAGTCAGCCGGCAGCTCGCCGCTGTCACGGCGCTTGAACTCGGCAGCCAGCTCTGGGAAAGCCGCGGCGTAGGCGTCGAAGCGCTGGTTCCACTCAGCTTCAGCCTTGGCACCGGCGGCCTTGGCGTCCCACTCGGCATAGATGTCGGCCGGGATTTCGAACGGGCCGTGGTTCCAATTCAGTTCTTTGCGGGCCAGGGCGATTTCGTCGTTGCCCAGCGGTGCGCCGTGGCAGTCCTCCTTGCCCTGCTTGTTCGGCGAACCGAAGCCGATGATGGTCTTGCAGCAGATCAGGGTCGGCTGCTCGCTTTTGCGTGCAGTCTCGATCGCGGTCTTGATCTCGTCGGCGTCATGGCCGTCGACGTTGCGGATCACCTGCCAGTTGTAGGCTTCGAAACGCTTCGGCGTGTCGTCGGTGAACCAGCCTTCGACTTCGCCGTCGATGGAGATGCCGTTGTCGTCATAGAAGGCAATCAGCTTGCCCAGGCCCAGGGTGCCGGCCAAAGCGGCGACTTCGTGGGAGATACCTTCCATCATGCAGCCGTCGCCGAGGAACACGTAGGTGTTGTGGTCGACGATGTTGTGGCCTTCACGGTTGAACTGTGCGCCCAGGACTTTTTCCGCCAGGGCGAAGCCCACGGCGTTGGCCAGGCCTTGGCCCAGTGGGCCGGTGGTGGTCTCTACGCCTGGGGTGTAGCCGTATTCCGGGTGGCCCGGGGTACGGCTGTGCAGCTGGCGGAAGGCCTTGAGGTCGTCGATCGACAGGTCGTAGCCGGTCAGGTGCAGCAGCGAGTAGATCAGCATCGAGCCGTGGCCGTTGGACAGCACGAAGCGGTCACGGTCGGCGAAGCTTGGGTTGCTCGGGTTGTGCTTCAGGTAGTCACGCCAAAGCACTTCGGCGATATCCGCCATGCCCATAGGGGCACCTGGGTGGCCGCTGTTAGCCTTTTGCACGGCATCCATGCTGAGGGCACGAATGGCGTTGGCACGTTCACGACGGCTGGGCATCGCTGATCTCCTGGGGCTGAAAGGTTGTGATACGAAAAAAGGCGGCCATTTTCGCCCACTGGGGGGCTGGGGGCAAACATTTAAGCGTCAAGCGGCACGCTTTAAGCGGCAAGGTGCATGCAAGCATGGGCTGGGGCCGCTCTATCCTTGCAGCTCATCGCCAATATCAAAACTTTTTGATATTGGCCTTGCGGGTGCCACGATGCCTGTCTAGACTGCCGCCCCATGAACCTCCGTGCGCAATCGATCCCTCAGCGAAGCGACACCCTGGCCGCCCTGTGCAAAGCCAGCGGCGACGCGCTGCGCCTGAATGTTTTGCGCGCACTGGCCAGCGATTCGTTTGGCGTGCTCGAACTGGCGCAAATCTTCGACATCGGCCAGTCCGGCATGAGCCATCACCTGAAGGTGCTGGCCCAGGCCGAGCTGGTGGCTACCCGGCGCGAGGGCAACGCGATTTTCTACCGCCGCGCCCTGCCCGACAGCCTACGCCTGGGCGGGCGTCTGCACACGGCGTTGCTCGAAGAAGTCGACGACCTGACCTTGCCACCTGCAGTGCAGGCGCGCATCGCCCAGGTACAGCAACGCCGCGCAGCCACCAGCCAGGACTTTTTCCTGCGCGTGGAAGAAAAATTCCGCGCCCAGCAAGACCTGATCGCCGGCCTGCCGCAGTACCGCGAAAGCCTGCTGGCGCTGCTCGACAAGCTGAACTTCGCGCCCACTGCCAGCGCGCTGGAAGTAGGCCCCGGCGACGGCGGCTTCCTGCCGGACCTGGCACGGCGCTTCGCCACGGTGACCGCCCTGGACAACAGCCCGACCATGCTCGAACTGGCCCGCCAGGTCTGCCAGCGTGAGCGCCTGGACAACGTGAACCTGCAGTTGGCCGATGCACTGAATGCAACGGATGTGGCAGCCGACTGCGTTGTGCTGAACATGGTGCTGCACCATTTCAGCGACCCGGCCCTGGCCCTGCGCCAGCTGGCCAAACGGGTGAAAGCGGGCGGCAGCCTGCTGGTCACCGAACTGTGCAGCCATGACCAGGGGTGGGCGCGCGATGCCTGCGGCGACCTCTGGCTGGGCTTCGAACAGGACGACCTGGCCCGTTGGGCCAATAGTGCCGGGCTGGTCCCCGGGGACAGCCTCTATGTGGGCTTGCGCAACGGTTTCCAGATACAGGTCCGCCATTTTCAGCGGGCGACTGGCGACATACACCATCGGTAAATTTTAGGAACCCTTCGAGATGAGCGAATACTCCCTTTTCACCTCCGAGTCCGTGTCCGAAGGGCATCCGGACAAGATCGCCGACCAGATTTCGGACGCTGTCCTTGATGCCATCATCGCTCAGGACAAATACGCCCGCGTGGCCTGCGAAACCTTGGTCAAGACCGGTGTCGCCATCATCGCTGGCGAAGTGTCCACGTCCGCCTGGGTCGACCTCGAAGAACTGGTACGTAAAGTCATCATCGACATCGGCTACAACAGCTCCGACGTCGGCTTCGACGGCGCCACCTGCGCGGTGATGAACATCATCGGCAAGCAGTCCGTGGACATCGCCCAGGGCGTCGACCGCTCCAAGCCGGAAGACCAGGGCGCTGGCGACCAGGGCCTGATGTTCGGCTACGCCAGCAACGAAACCGACGTGCTGATGCCAGCACCGATCTGCTTCTCGCACCGTCTGGTCGAGCGCCAGGCCGAAGCGCGCAAGTCGCGCCTGCTGCCGTGGCTGCGCCCGGACGCCAAGTCGCAGGTCACCTGCCGTTACGAAAATGGCAAGGTAGTCGGCATCGACGCGGTGGTCCTGTCGACCCAGCACAACCCTGAGGTCTCGCAAAAAGACCTGCAAGAAGCGGTGATGGAGCTGATCGTCAAGCACACCCTGCCGGCCGAACTGCTGCACAAAGATACCCAGTACCACATCAACCCGACCGGCAACTTCATCATCGGTGGCCCGGTGGGTGACTGTGGCCTGACCGGCCGCAAGATCATCGTCGACTCCTACGGCGGCATGGCCCGCCACGGTGGTGGCGCGTTCTCCGGCAAGGACCCGTCCAAGGTCGACCGTTCCGCCGCCTACGCCGGTCGCTACGTGGCCAAGAACATCGTCGCCGCCGGCCTGGCCGAGCGTTGCGAGATCCAGGTCTCCTACGCCATTGGCGTGGCTCAGCCAACCTCCATCTCGATCAACACCTTCGGTACCGGCAAGGTCTCCGACGACAAGATCGTCCAACTGGTGCGCGAGTGCTTCGACCTGCGTCCGTACGCGATCACCAAGATGCTCGACCTGCTCCACCCGATGTACCAGGAAACCGCGGCCTACGGCCACTTCGGCCGCACCCCGCAGCAGAAGACAGTCGGCGACGACACCTTCACCACCTTCACCTGGGAACGCACCGACCGCGCCCAGTCGCTGCGTGACGCTGCCGGCCTGTAAGTTTCCTACAGCGCTGGACGAAAGCCCCTGCCGAGCAATCGGCAGGGGCTTTTTTGTGACATATCGGCTGACAACTGTTCACGGCAATCGGCACCCAGCCTGCCTAGGCTGAGGGTTCCCACCCGCCATGCAAGGATGCTGGCCATGCCGTTCATGCTGTTGTTCGCACTGCTGCTATCGCTACATGCCTCGCTGGCGCACGCCAGCCCCTGCCCCGACTGGGACGCCAAACAAGCCAACGCCGAGGTCACCCACCTTCGCAACACGATTGCCCAATGGGACGACAGCTACCATCGCCTGGGCATCACCCAGGTGGCAGACGAACTGTATGACCAGAGCCGGCAACGCCTGGAACACTGGCAGCAATGCTTCGGCCTGCAGGCGCAACCCGCGCCACTGGCCACGGCGCGCGGCCCGATTACCCACCCCGTCCCGCATACAGGCGTCGACAAGTTGGGCGACGAGCAGGCCGTCAGCCGCTGGATGGCCGGCAAGGCTGGCCTGTGGGTGCAGCCGAAGGTCGATGGGGTGGCGGTGTCCTTGCGCTACCGACAGGGGCAACTCGTACAGTTGCTGAGCCGGGGTGACGGGGCCCAGGGGCACGACTGGAGCCGCCACATCCCGCGCCTCGACTCCATTACCCGGCAACTGCCCCAGGCCTTTGACCTGGTGTTGCAGGGTGAACTGTATCTGCGCCTGGACCAGCACGTGCAAGCCCAGGCGGGCAGCGCCAAGGCACGGGGCACCGTGGCAGGGCTGCTCGCCCGCAAGCAGCTCAGCGCTGAACAAGGCGCCAGCATCGGCCTGTTCGTCTGGGATTGGCCACACGGCCCCAGCAGCCAGGCCGAACGCCTGTCGCAGCTGGCACAACTGGGCTTCCCTGACAGCCAGCGCTACAGCGTTGCCATCGACTCCACCGCCGATGCCGCACACTGGCGCCAACACTGGTACCGCTCACCCCTGCCCTTCGCCACCGATGGCGTCATCCTGCGCCAGAGCAGTCGGCCACCCGCCGAGCGTTGGCAGGCCAAGCCGCCCTACTGGCTGGCAGCCTGGAAATACCCCTACGCCCAAGCCTTGGCCCAGGTGCGTGAGGTACGCTTCCGGGTCGGTCGCACAGGCAGAGTCACGCCGGTGCTGCGCCTGCACCCGGTCACACTGGACGACCGGCTGATCACACAGGTCAGCCTGGGCTCACTGGCACGCTGGCAGCGCCTCGACATTGCGCCGGGTGATCAGGTAGCAATCAGCCTGGCCGGCCTGACCATCCCGCGTTTCGAGCACGTGGTGCACCGCGCGGTCCAACGCCAGCCGGTTGCAGCGCCGCAACCGGGGCGCTACCACCCCCATAGCTGCTGGCACGCAGACGACGGTTGCGACGAGCAGTTCATTGCGCGGCTTACGTGGCTCAGTGGCAAGCAGGGGCTGGCAATGCCGCGCACCGGGCCAGGTACGTGGCAACGCCTGGTCGGGGCTGGGTTGGTCACTTCGATGACGGATTGGCTGCAACTCGATGCTCAGCGCCTGGGCCAGGTACCGGGCATCAGCGACGCCACCGCCACGCAACTGCTGCACGCCTTCGAGGGCGCCCGATCACAGCCCTTCTCCCGCTGGCTGCGCGCGCTCGGCGCTCCCGCACCGGGTGGCATGCAGCTCGACGGTGACTGGGCGCAGCTGTCCTCGCGCTCGGCCGATGATTGGCACACCATGCCGGGTATCGGCGCAGCGCGCGCGCGTCAGCTTGAAGCGTTTTTTACGGCCAACGAAACTCAAGCCATTGCGGCGCAGTTAAACGAGGCCGGCGTAAACGCGTTCCAAATCAGCAACAAACCGCTCGCGCAATGATTTTTTACCAATTCCCACGCAGGGAAAGTCTGAGTTTCGGCCATAAAAAACCAACAAGGGTTTCTAAATAGGAAAAACCAAGGCAGGATTTCCCCCAACTTTTCTGCCCCGCCCCGTTCAGGAGGCTTTTCATGAAACGTATTTCGACTCTTTTCTTGCTCGCAACACTGGGCCTGGCTGCTGGCGCCGTGCAGGCTGCCGAGCCGGATGCCGGCCTGACTGGCTGCGCGGCCAAACGCAGCGCCATCGAGAACCAACTGAAGATTGCCCGCGAACACGGCAACAGTGACCAGGTTGCGGGGCTCGAGCAGGCACTGGAAGGTGCAAAAAACTGTACAGAAACCAGCCTGCGCAAAGAGCGTGAACAAAAGGTGCTCGATGCGCGCCATGAAGTCGCGCAACGCGAAAAAGACCTGAAGAAAGCCGAAAAGAAAGGCGATGCTGAAAAGATAAACAAGCGTAAAGACAAACTCGCCGAGTCGCGCAAAGAACTGCAGGAAGCGGTCGACGAACTCGACCGCTGAGGTGCAGCGTCCGTGAGCGGCTTATCGCCGGCAAGCCGGCTCCCACAGGTACTCCACTGCTCTCAAGGGCTGTGTGTTTCCTGTGGGAGCTGGCTTGCCGGCGATAAGGCCCTCACAGGCGATCAATGATTGCGGAATTCGGTATGGCAAGCCTTGCACGCAGCCTCGACCCTGTCCATCGGTCCCTTCAACTGCGCCGCCTCCAGCGGCTGGCCCCGGGTCGCATCGACCAATTCACCGGTCACGCCCTCCAGTTGCCGGGCAAGGTCATGGAACCGCGCCTGACGCTCCCACACCTCCGCTCGCGCGCTGCTGTCACCGCCATCGCGCGCTTGGGGGAAGTGCTGCCACGGCTGGTGCGACAGGCTGTCGAGCTTCACGGCCCCTTCGGAGAACTTCACCCCGTCGAACGGCAAACGGCCGCGCAGCATGCCGCCCAGGTCCTCGCTGGTCTTGAGCATGTCCTTGAAGATGACCTTGCGCTTGCCCAGCGGCGAGTTCGGGTCCACACGGTCACAGGCACTCAGAGCAAGGGCTGCGAGCAGAACAACGGTCAATCGCTTGAACATCACGGTCACTACGGCCTACGAAAATGGGCGGCCAGTATCGCTGGCCAAGGGCCAAAGACCAATAGCCACATAAAACACAGGGGCGAATCTTCATGTTCGCCCTGACAGGAACCCCCCTATGAAATCTGCCCTGCGCCACCTGGCCTGGACACTTCCGGCGCTGGCCCTGCTGGCCGGCTGCAACGGCGGCGAGAACGCCAAACCTGAGCCCCATGCCATTGCCACCTATGCCAACGCCACCTGGCAGGACTTGCCCAGCGTCAGCGACACCGACCTGGTTGCCGGCTTCCATGCGTGGCGCAATGGCTGTGAAAAACTCAAGCGCGACGCCGTCTGGGCCACCACCTGCGAGGCCGCAGCCAGCGTGCCGGACGATGCCCTGCAAATACGCGCCTTCCTGCAGCAAAACCTGCAGGTCTATGGCCTGCGCTCGGCCGAGAACAACGCCAACGGCCTGATCACCGGCTATTACGAGCCGGTCTACCCCGGCAGCCTGAAACCGACCGAAACCAACCACGTAGCGGTGTACGGCGTGCCCGACGACATGATCGTGGTCGACCTCGCCAGCGTGTACCCAGAGCTCAAGGGCAAGCGCCTGCGCGGGCGACTCGATGGCCGGGTGCTCAAGCCTTACGACACGGCCGAAGTCATCAACCGTGAGGGCGTAAAAGCCCCGGTGCTGGCCTGGCTGACCGACCCGATGGACTTGCAGTTCCTGCAGATACAGGGTTCGGGCCGGGTTCAACTGGAAGATGGCCGCCAGCTGCGCCTGGGCTACGCCGACCAAAATGGCCACCCCTACCGGCCGATCGGGCGTTGGCTGGTGGAACAGGGCCAGCTGAAGAAGGAAGACGTGAGCATGGGCAGCATTCATGCCTGGGCCCAGGCCAACCCGCAGCGGGTACCAGAGCTACTGGCCAGCAACCCCAGCTACGTGTTTTTCAGCGCCCGCCCCGACAGTAACGAAGGCCCGCGCGGCTCGCTCAACGTGCCACTGACGGCCGGCTACAGCGTGGCGATTGACCGCAAGGTGATTCCGTTGGGCAGCATGCTCTGGTTATCCACTACGCGCCCGGATGGTACCCCTGTTGTGCGGCCGGTAGGCGCTCAGGATACCGGGGGGGCCATTGCCGGTGAGGTACGTGCAGACCTGTTCTGGGGGACTGGGCCAGAAGCAGGTGAGCTGGCCGGGAACATGAAGCAGCAAGGGCAGATCTGGATGCTGTGGCCTAAGGGCAAACCGCTGCCTGAAGTACCGAAAGTCCTTTGACTCTGCGCTGACTTCTTCGCGGGTAAACCCGCTCCCACAGGGCTTGTGAAAACCTTCCAGGCTGCGCTAAACCTTGTGGGAGCGGGTTTACCCGCGAAGAGGGCAACTCGGTTTCAGGCGGAAACCACAAAAAACGCCACGATCAACGCCAACCCGGCAAACCACACCACTGACCGCAATGCCGCCCAGTCCGCCAGGTAGCAGATGATGTAGAGCAACCGGCTGGTGATATACATCACGCCCAGCACGTCCTGCGTCACTTGCTCGGCATTGCCGACGATATCTGCCACCAGCACGGCCGCCGCAAACGCGGGAAACGCTTCGTAGCTATTCTGCTGCGCCGCATGAGCTCGGCGTGGCAGGCCCGATAGCGTGTCCAGGAAGGCACGCGGATCGTGATTGTCCTTGAGGCCGAAGCGGCCACTGCTCACTTTGGCGATCAATGCACAAAGCGGCGGCAATACCAGGGCAATCAGGATGCACCACAGGGCAACGGTCATGGACAGCACTCCTTGTTCAATCGAAAGGTTAGAGCTTCATTACCAGCATGCCTGCCAGCACCAGCCCGCAAGCTAGGAGTCTTGGCCCGCCAAAAGGTTCTTTGAGGTAGCGCATACCCAACAGCACCACCAGGATCACGCTCAATTCCCGCAGCGCCGCCGCCTCGGCCACCGACCCCAGGTGCATGGCCCACAGCACCAGGGCATAACTGAACAGCACACAAAGCCCTACGGCCAACCCCAGCCGCCATTGGGTTCGCCAAAACAGCACAAACGGTGCCCGGCGCGCCACACTGGCCAGCAGCGGGAAGGGCCAGGCACTGAGCAAGGTCAGCCATACCAGGTAGTCCCAAGGCTTGCCCCACAGCCGCACCGCCTGGCCGTCGAACCAGGTGTAGCAACCGATGCACAGGCCAATCAGCGCCACCACAGGCAACATCGACCAAGGCAGCCGATCACCACCGCCCCCCTGCCACAGCAGGCACGCCATGCCACACGGAATGAGCAGGATGCCGATGATCTGCTGCTGGCTCAGCGATTCCCCGGCAAAGGCCAGGGTCAAGCCCAGCACCACCAGCGGCGACAGCCCGCGCATCAGAGGATAGACCAGCCCCAGGTCACCCACCCGATAGGCCTGGATCAGCAGATAGCGGTACAACTGTTCGGCCAGCGCCGAGGCGATCAACCAGGGCCAGATTTCAGCAGGAGGCACCTCGACAAAGGCCACGGCCAGCACGGCAAAAGCCAGCGCGACCGTGTCCATGCTGGCAATCACCAACAAGCGCTCGCCGCTGAATTTGATCAGGGTGTTCCAGGTCGCATGCAGGAGGGCGGCGACCAGTACCAGGGAAGTTGCCAACACGCCTTCAAGTCCTTGTGACGTTATTGAGGCACGAATATATCGTCTTCAGTCTGGTGTGCGTATGTCGGAAGATTTTCAGCGTTTACGAAATCGGGCGCCGCGCGGGCGGCGCATCTCAAAACCATCGTACAACTCAAGCCCTACACATGAACGATTCCAACAATTCCGGTCAAAGGTGTGCCCCGAAGCCCTCGCCAGGTCATCAAAGAACTGCCCGAGTCATTCGGGTACGACTTGGAAGCCACTGTTACAGGATTTGGGATGCTTGAATTAGTTGCCGCGTTTATCTGCCTCACCACCCTTCTCACCTACGTCAACTACCGCTTCATCGGCCTGCCACCCGCCATTGGCGTGATGGTCACGGCACTGCTGTTCTCGTTGATGCTGCAAGGGCTTAGCCTGATTGGCTTCCCTGGCCTCGAAGAGCGCGTCGAAGGCCTGATGAACCAGATCGACTTCAACGATTTGCTGATGCACTGGATGCTGGCATTCCTGCTGTTCGCCGGCGCCTTGCACGTCAACCTCTCAGACCTGCGCAGCTATCGCTGGCCGATCGGCCTGCTGGCGACCATCGGCGTACTGATCGCCACCGTGGTGATCGGCTACCTGTCGCACTGGGTGTTCGCGATGTTCGGCTGGCAGGTTCCGCTGATCTACTGCCTGCTGTTCGGCGCGCTGATCTCGCCCACCGACCCGATTGCCGTGCTCGGCGCATTGCGGACCGCCAATGCCTCCAAGCCGCTGAAAACCACCATCGTCGGCGAATCGCTGTTCAACGACGGCACCGCGGTCGTGGTGTTCACCGTGCTGCTGGGCATCATCCAGCTCGGCGAAACCCCCAGTGCCTATGACACGGCGGTGCTGTTCGCCCGCGAGGCCATTGGCGGTGTGGTGTTCGGCGGCGTGATCGGCTACGCCACCTACCGCATGATCAAGAGCGTGGAGCAGTACCAGGTCGAGGTCATGCTGACCTTGGCGCTGGTCATCGGTGGCTCGGCAATGTGCTACGAACTGCACGTTTCTGCACCGATCGCCATGGTGGTCGCCGGCCTGATCATCGGCAACATGGGGCGCAACCTGGCGATGAACGACATGACCCGTCGCTACATGGACGGTTTCTGGGAGTTGATCGATGACATGCTCAACGCTTTGCTGTTCGCGCTGATCGGCCTTGAGCTGCTGCTGCTGCCGTTCAACTGGATGCACCTGGCGGCCGGCGGGGTGCTGGCACTGGCGGTCCTGCTGTCGCGGCTGCTTACCGTGGCCCCGGCAATCTTGCTGCTGCGCCGCTGGCGGAGTGTGCCGAAAGGCACCGTGCGGGTACTGACCTGGGGCGGCCTGCGCGGCGGCGTGTCGGTAGCGCTGGCACTGTCGCTGCCGCTGGGTGAGGAACGTGACCTGCTGCTGTCGATCACCTACATCGTGGTGTTGTCGTCGATCCTGGTGCAGGGGCTGAGCATCGGGCGGGTGGTGCGCAAGGTTAGCGCCCAGCCCTGAAAACAAGGGGGCCGCTTTGCGGCCCATCGCGACACAAGGCCGCTCCTACACGGGATTCGCATTCTCCTGTAGGAGCGGCCTTGTGTCGCGATGGGCTGCAAGGCAGCCCCAAAATGCCTACTCGACTGCCGAGTCCGGGAACTGGTCCTGGACGTATTTGATCTCGGTGCGCCCGTGAGCCGCCGGCATGCCATCTTCGCCGAGGTTGACGAACACCATCTTGTCGACGGTCAGGATGCTCTTGCGGGTGATCTTGTTGCGCACTTCGCACTTGAGGGTGATCGAGGTGCGGCCGAATTCAGTGGCGGTGATGCCCAGTTCGATGATGTCGCCCTGGCGTGAGGCACTGACGAAGTTGATCTCCGACATGTACTTGGTCACCACACGCTGGTTGCCCAGCTGGACGATGGCGTAAATCGCCGCTTCTTCGTCGATCCAGCGCAACAGGCTGCCACCGAACAGGGTGCCATTGGGGTTGAGGTCTTCGGGTTTTACCCATTTGCGGGTGTGAAAGTTCATCGGTACTCCTAACCTGCTTGGCTAACGTGCATTCATGATGGCAGAGCGGCCGCCGCCGCTCCATTGAACATCGACTATCGTCTCGATTAATCGACAGAAAACCTTGGGCGAAGGTCCCTGTCGCGGCTATAATCCTGCCGCTTCACTTGGCCACCCGCAGCGGCGGCCATGCCCGCCACCTGTCCGAGGGGCGCTGCAGCAGGCTAGGCCTGTCAGGCTCGGATGGGGCGTTGTCCGCTCCTGCGGACGCTCAACGCACAACGGCGCCCATTCGCACACTACGAATGGAGGCTCTCATGAGCGCTGTAAACACGCCTGCTGGTTTTACCGATTTCAAAGTCGCTGACATCTCCCTGGCTGCCTGGGGCCGTCGCGAAACCATCATCGCCGAATCGGAAATGCCTGCACTGATGGGCCTGCGTCGCAAGTACCTCACCGAGCAACCGCTCAAGGGTGCGAAGATTCTGGGCTGCATCCACATGACCATTCAGACTGCCGTGCTGATCGAAACCCTGGTTGCCCTGGGTGCCGAAGTGCGCTGGTCGTCCTGCAACATCTTCTCCACCCAGGACCAGGCCGCTGCCTCCATCGCTGCCGCCGGTATCCCTGTGTTCGCCTGGAAAGGCGAAACCGAGGAAGAATACGAGTGGTGCCTGGAGCAGACCATCCTCAAGGATGGCCAGCCATGGGACGCCAACATGATCCTCGACGACGGCGGCGACCTGACCGAGCTGCTGCACAAGAAGTACCCAGCCGTTCTGGACCGCGTCCACGGTGTCACCGAAGAGACCACCACCGGCGTGCACCGCCTGCTGGACATGCTGGCCAAGGGCGAGCTGAAAGTCCCGGCGATCAACGTCAACGACTCGGTTACCAAGAGCAAGAACGACAACAAGTACGGCTGCCGTCACAGCCTGAACGACGCCATCAAGCGTGGCACCGACCACCTGCTGTCGGGCAAGCAAGCCCTGGTGATCGGCTACGGTGACGTGGGCAAGGGCTCGGCCCAGTCCCTGCGTCAGGAAGGCATGATCGTCAAGGTCACCGAAGTTGACCCGATCTGCGCCATGCAAGCCTGCATGGACGGCTTCGAGCTGGTTTCGCCGTTCATCGACGGCATCAACAACGGCACCGAGGCCAGCATCGACAAAGCGCTGCTGGGCAAGATCGACCTGATCGTCACCACCACCGGTAACGTCAACGTCTGCGACGCCAACATGCTCAAGGCCCTGAAGAAGCGTGCCGTGGTCTGCAACATCGGCCACTTCGACAACGAGATCGACACCGCCTTCATGCGCAAGAACTGGGCCTGGGAAGAGGTCAAGCCGCAGGTGCACAAGATCCACCGCACCGGCGCTGGCAGCTTCGACCCGCAAAACGACGACTACCTGATCCTGCTGGCTGAAGGCCGTCTGGTGAACCTGGGCAACGCCACCGGTCACCCAAGCCGCATCATGGACGGTTCGTTCGCCAACCAGGTGCTGGCACAGATCTTCCTGTTCGAGCAGAAGTACGCCGACCTGTCGGCCGAGAAGAAAGCCGAACGCCTGACCGTAGAAGTGCTGCCCAAGAAGCTCGACGAAGAAGTGGCCCTGGAAATGGTCCGCGGCTTCGGCGGCGTGGTCACCCAGCTGACCCAGCAGCAAGCCGACTACATCGGCGTGACTGTCGAAGGCCCGTTCAAGCCACACGCATACCGCTACTAAGCGGCAAGCGCCCGGCGGCATGCCGGCGGGCGCTTGTAGTCGTTTAATCTTGATCGATGCCCAAGCCAGGCCGGCCCCCACCGCCCTGGCTTTTACTTGCAGCGTGCGGCTCATGGCCTGCAGCTGAGGAAACAGAGATGTCACAAGAACGCCGCTACAGCTTCGAATTCTTCCCGACCAAGACCGATGCCGGTCACGAAAAGCTGATGGGCGTTGCCCGCCAGCTAGCCACCTACAACCCCGATTTCTTCTCCTGCACCTACGGTGCCGGCGGCTCTACCCGCGACCGTACACTGAACACTGTGCTGCAGCTGGAGAGCGAAGTGAAAGTGCCTGCCGCACCGCACCTGTCGTGCGTCGGCGACACCAAAGAAGAGCTGCGCGCCCTGCTTGCCGAGTACAAGGCTGCTGGCATCAAGCGCATCGTCGCCCTGCGCGGCGACCTGCCTTCCGGCATGGGCATGGCCAGCGGCGAGCTGCGCTACGCCAGCGACCTGGTCGAATTCATCCGCCAGGAAACCGGTGATCACTTCCATCTGGAAGTGGCGGCCTACCCCGAGATGCACCCCCAGGCCCGCAACTTCGAGATCGACCTGGCCAACTTCGTGCACAAGGTCAAGGCCGGTGCCGACAGCGCCATCACCCAGTACTTCTTCAACGCCGACAGCTATTTCTACTTTGTCGAGCGTGCGCAGAAACTGGGCGTCGATATCCCGGTGGTGCCCGGCATCATGCCGATTACCAATTACAGCAAGCTGGCCCGGTTCTCCGACGCCTGCGGCGCCGAGATCCCGCGCTGGATCCGCAAGCAGCTGGAAGCCTATGGCGACGACACCGCCAGCATCCAGGCCTTCGGCGAAGAAGTAATCACCCGCATGTGTGAACAACTGCTGCAAGGCGGCGCACCGGGCTTGCACTTCTATACGCTGAACCAGGCCGAAGCGAGCCTGGCGATCTGGAACAACCTGAAGCTGCCTCGCTGAAACTTTTTGGCAATATCTGATTAAGAAATGATTAAGGCTTTGGTCATAGACTAAGGCCTTATTTATTTTCGGGTTAAACAGGTCTTGCCTGACATGCAGCATCCTCAGCCATCGCGCCCTCAGCTCGTCTACCTGGCTTTCGGCCCGGCCACCTACCATCAGGAAGCCTGCTTCAGCATCGTCAGTGCCCTTGCCCACCTGGACGTATCGGCAGGCGAGGCGCTGGATATTCAGGTCTATACCGACAACCCGGCGCCCTATGCCAAGCTGCCGGTCACGCTGCACCTGCTCGACGACGCCACGCGCGCGGCGTGGAATGCCCCGCATGGTTATCACTTTCGCAGCAAGCATGTGCTGCTGCGTCAGGTGTTGACGCAGCATGCAATGGCGGTGCTGATCGATACCGACACCTTCTTCCGTCAGTCACCGATGCGGCTGTTCCAGCGGGTCGCGCCTGGCCACCTGCTGTGCAACGCCATCGGCGGGCGCTACGGCGCCAACCAGAAATGCCTGCTGTACAAGAACCTGCTGGCCGTCCTCCAGGCCCAAGGCCTGGCCGATTGCCAGATGCCCTTGATCAACTCGGGCGTGATCGGGCTCACCGCCGAAGACGCGCAGGCACTGGACCACTCCATCGCCATGATGGACCAGTTCTACCCACTGGCCCGCGAGGCCTACACCCTCGAAGAGTTCTGCCTGGCCGTGGCGGCCTACCGCAAACTGCAGTTGGCCGAGTGCACCGACGTCATCCACCACTACTGGAGCCGCAAGGCCCAGTTCCGCGCCAAGATCCAGGCCTGGCTGCGCAAACACGGCGACACTCCGTTGAGCGAAGCTGCACTGGCCGATGTCGCACGGGTCAACGATCAACTGCCGCGGCCGCCGACCCTGCATCGGCTGGGCTACAAGGCGTTGAGCCTGACCCTGCCCAGCCACGAGCGGCAATTTGCCCGCGAATTGCTGTATGGCAGCTACCCCTACCCCAACGAGTTCGACCGGGCCTGTGCATCGGCCTGGTGGGACAAAGCCCTGGAGAACTTCAATGCGCGCAACGGCCGCATCCAGCCCGAACAGCTGCGCCAGTGCCTGCGTCACCCGGGCCTGCGCCTGTCACTCGGGGCACAGCGCAAGGCTATCGAAGCGCACCTGCTCAAGTCGGCGCAGGCCTGAACAGCCGCCGCTTCACTGGCCTTGAGCAGGCCGAGCGCGTAATCTGCGGGCCATGTTCGCCACCACCCGATTGTTCTGGATCCTGCTGCTCGCCTGCCTGAGCCCGTTGGCTCTGGCCGAACGCCTGCGCCTGGTGTCCGACGACTGGGCACCGTATGTGTACCAGCAAGATGGCCAACCTCGGGGCATCGACTACGAAGTGACCACCCAGGTATTCAAGCGCCTGGGGGTAGAGGTGGAATGGCAGTTCCTGCCCTGGAAGCGCTGCCTGGCAATGATCGAGCAAGGGCTGGCCGACGGTATTGTGGATGTCTTCCAGTTCGACACGCGCAGGCCCTACCTGGTCTACCCAACGGAGCCCATGTCGGATGTCGAGTTCGTGCTGTTCCAGGCCCGCAGCCGCCGTCATGCCGTCACCGGCCTGGACGATCTTGCGGGCCTGTCCGTCGGCACATCGCCCGGCTACACCTACGGCGCCGCATTCAACGATTCGCCGCGTTTTCGCCGCGAAGCAGCCCCTACCCATGAAGCCAACTTCGGCAAACTGTTGCTGGGCCGTATCGATTTGCTGATTACCGACCGCAGGGTTGGGCGCTACCTGATGCGCCAGCTGGGCCTTGAACAACGCATCGAAGAGCTGCCATGGGTGGTCAGCCGACAGACGCAATACCTGGGGCTGACCCGCAAACCCGGGCGCGAGGCACTGGCCCAGGCGTTCTCCGAAGAGTTGCAACGCTTCAAGCAGGAACCCGCCTACGCCGCTATCAGCCACCGCTACATAGGCGACATCGGAAACATTCTCAACGCCGTTGAGCAGCAGGAAAGCAGCACGTCGCGATAGCTCTGTTATACTCGGGCCTTCCCGCCAGGCTTACGCCCGGACGCTCGGCCTAGCAACAGGCATCCCGATCGGCAACGACGCACCATCGCGTCAGCCCTCCGCTTCCTGGATGTGCAGTGAAAGCCAAGCTGGACCGGACGCGATCGCATCTCACCGATGCCCGTCGCGCCAGGCAGAACATCCCAACGGGCCCAGCCCACACGAGAACAGGATTGCCCATGTCCTTTGCTTCCCTCGGTCTCTCCGAGGCTCTTGTCCGCGCTATCGAGGCTGCGGGCTATACCCAGCCGACTCCGGTGCAACAGCGGGCTGTTCCCGCCGTGTTGCAAGGCCGTGATCTGATGGTCGCCGCCCAGACAGGTACTGGTAAAACCGGCGGTTTCGCCTTGCCGATCCTCGAGCGCCTGTTCCCGGGTGGCCACCCTGACAAGTCGCAGCGCCATGGCCCACGCCAGCCTCGCGTACTGGTCCTGACTCCGACCCGCGAGCTGGCCGCCCAGGTGCATGACAGCTTCAAGGTCTATGCCCGTGATCTGCCGCTGGTCAGCGCCTGTATCTTCGGCGGTGTCGGCATGAACCCACAAATCCAGGCCATCGCCAAAGGTGTCGATGTACTGGTCGCGTGCCCTGGCCGCCTGCTTGACCTGGCTGGCCAAGGCAAGGTCGACCTGGCCCACGTCGAAATCCTGGTCCTCGACGAAGCCGACCGCATGCTCGACATGGGCTTCATCCATGACGTGAAGAAGGTCCTTGCCCGCCTGCCGGCCAAACGCCAGAACCTGCTGTTCTCGGCCACCTTCTCCAAGGACATCACCGACCTGGCCGACAAGCTCCTGCACAACCCGGAGCGCATCGAGGTCACCCCACCGAACACCACGGTCGAGCGCATCGAGCAGCGCATCTACCGCCTGCCCGCCAGCCACAAGCGTGCGCTGCTGGCACACCTGATCACCCAGGGTGCCTGGGAACAGGTGTTGGTCTTCACCCGTACCAAGCATGGCGCCAACCGCCTGGCCGAGTACCTGGAAAAGCACGGCCTGACCGCCGCCGCGATCCACGGCAACAAGAGCCAGAACGCCCGCACCAAAGCCCTGGCCGACTTCAAGGCCAACGCGGTACGGGTACTGGTTGCCACCGACATCGCCGCCCGCGGCCTGGACATCGACCAGTTGCCCCACGTGGTCAACTTCGAGCTGCCCAATGTCGAGGAGGACTACGTCCACCGTATCGGCCGTACGGGCCGTGCCGGCCGTTCGGGTGAGGCCATTTCCCTGGTCGCGCCTGATGAAGAGAAGCTGCTCAAGAGCATCGAGCGGGTCACCAAGCAGAAGATTGCTGACGGCGACCTGATGGGCTTCGACGCAAGCCAGGTCGAGGCCGAGAAGCCGGAAGTGCGCGAACGCCCGCAAAACGCCGGCCGTGGCGGTCGCAACCAGCCACGCGGCGAAGGCGGCAAAGACGCCAACGGCGGCCGCAAGGACAAAGGCAAGGACAAGGGCAAGACCCGGCAGCACGCTGCCGAGAAGCCTGCCGAGAAGGAAAAGGCGGGCGACAAGCCGCAACAGCGCAAACCGCGTGACAACAAGCCACGCCAGCAGCAAGCCAGCCAGAACAGCACACCGAAAGCACCGGCCGACCGTGCCCCGGACGAGTTCCTGGATGACGAAGTCGACAACTTTGGCAACCGCGCTGACTACGTCAGCCCGTACCAGGGCAAGAACCAGGGGCGTAACCGCCGTCCTGGCGGTGGCACTGGCGCAGGTCAAAACCAAGGCCAAGGTGCGGCGGCTCCACGCAACAACAACGGCGGCCAACCTCGCACGGGTGGCCAGCCACGCAGCGCCAGCGGCGAGAAACGCCCACCGCGCAACAACGCGGGCGGCGGTGCACGCCGTGACAACAACGGTGGTGGTCGCGGTCGCCCGGCGCGCGATGATGCTGCGCGCCAGGAACCTGCAGTCCGCAGCTCGCGTGAGCCGCAGAACCAGCCAGTGATCATCCGCAAGGAATCCAAGCTCGATCGTTACCCAACGCCTGAGCAACTGGACGATCTGCCAAGCCGCCCACGCGGCGAGCGACCTGCGCTGCTGACGCGCAATCGCTGACATTGAAGTGATCTATGCGGTGGGCTGCTGAACAGCCCACCGCATAGCATTATCCGAATGCTCCCCCTCCCGCAACCTATCAGTCCTGCGAGTTTTGTCATCGTTTCATTGCGCTCATCGTAATTACTCACTCCCCACTGAGTAATAGAAGTGCGTACTACAGAAACCCAGCAACACAGCAACGCGCAACGTGCACTCATCGACTGCATCGACGCCGACGCCCTTGAACAAATCGCAGTTTCAAGACCGCTGATAGAAACACTTTCGTTGAGAGCGGGTTCCCGCATCGATGTGCGTGGCAGCACGTCAGCTAGAAAGGGCACAGTCGAAGCCTTTTCAGAAAACCGATGGAAAGGCATCGCCAGTGTGAAGCCCGATGGCACCTTTCATAATGGCGATCTTCCAGCGAGTTACCTCAACAGCAAAGACACCATTCTGGTTCGCATCGTCGATGGCGAAGCCTCCATTCCTGTCCTTGCCAACAGCTACTTCGTCCACCCACGCTCGGTCTGGGTCACTCCGACTCCGACTAAACAGGCAGATCGACAAGCCTATCGATGGCTACTTCAATGGGCCGATTACAAACCCACCGGCTACAAGCTTCCGGCGAACACCCGCGCCTCGATCTTTCTGGAGGGTGATGATTGCAATGTTACCGTGACGATCGGCATTCAGGGCCTGGCGCAGCAAGCGGACCGCAGCCAGCAAACCCAGAACATGCGCGAGCATCGTCTGCAGCGAGGGGAAAACATACTGCCCCTCGACCCACTGGGCGGCGTGGTACATATCCGCAATAACGGCAGTTCGGGCTGTCGAGTGATTTTCGACGAGGCGGTTCAACCCATTCCGTACTACGTCCTCGACCAAACGCCGCCTTCGGACTTTCTAACAATGCTATTGCTCTGTGACGCAGTGTCCGAGGTACAGCTTGTCGGTGACCGCATTGCCATTTCAGCCTACACCGACACCTTCAATCGGTTTGCGATTGCCGATGTCGCCGAAATTATCCGCTCCCATCAAGAAGTGCTGAGCATCCAAGCCCAGGCCTGCGGCCTGGACGACTCATCGCCAAGGCATAGGCGCAGCAATATGTGGATACACGCTGTGGAGGCAGCGTCGACGATCAACCCAAGCGCAACGACGGGATTAATCCTTCTGCCGCATAGGCGTGACCCTGGCAACGAATACATGTGTGCATTGCTTGCAGGTGAAGCCCACAAACGCTGGGTGACGCTGCATGAGTACGGCCATCATTTTCAGAACGTCGTTAATGCCGTCGCACCCATGTTCCGCGAGAACTCGGTAAACATCTACGCGCTTGCAGTCGGGCGCGTTCACAAACACGACTACAGCGACATTCTGCCTACTCGCTGGCCGGCGCTGAAAGCGTGGCTGGCCAAGCCCCGCGACCAGAAGCGATACATGGAGTCGCCAGACTCCCTCGCCATTTTTGAACAACTCAGGAAGGGCTTCGGCGACCACTATCTGCCCGCCTGGGATCGCTACATTCGCGACAATCCACAATGCACGGCCGACTTGATCGGGTTCGCCACTTCCCTGTCCCTGGTCGCAAACTGCAACCTCGCTGATTATTTGGCGGATTGGGGCGTCATCACGGTAAACGATGCCACATGGCACGCCCTGCAGGCCTTAGGCCTTCCAGCGCCTGCGGCGGGGTTGACTGACCTGGTCCCGTACCTCTGACACTGCAAAGCAAAACGCCGGGGATGAGCGTCAATCGCTCATCCCCGGCGTTTTTATTACACGTGCAGCAATTACTTCGCCTTAACGCCTTCAAGGCTGATATCCAGGTCCAAGGTCTGCGAAGTCGCGCCTGGGCCTTTGATGCCGAAGTCGTTCAGGTTCAGCGTGGTGGTGGCGTTGAAGCCAGCACGTTCGCCGCCCCATGGGTCCTTGCCTTCACCGTTGAAGGTGGCCTTGAAGGTGACCGGCTTGGTCACGCCGTGCAGGGTCAGGTCACCGGTCACGTCGGCAGTCTTCTCACCGGTCGATTTGACGGCGGTCGACACGAACTTGGCGTCCGGGTACTTCTTCACGTCCAGGAAGTCTTTGCTGGCGATGTGCTTGTCACGCTCGGCGTGGTTCGACCACAGGCTGGCAGTCTTCAGGTCGACGTTGATCTTGCTCGCTTCAGGCTTGGCGCTGTCCCAGCTGAAGTTGCCGTCGAAGTCCTTGAAGGTACCGTGAATGAAGCTGTAGCCCAGGTGGCTGATCTTCCAGTCGACGAACGCGTGCTGGCCTTCCTTGTCGATCTTGTAGTCAGCGGCCATGGCCTGGCCAGCGGAGAACAGTGCAGTACCGAGCGCCAGAGCGGCAAAAGTCTTTTTCAACATCCTTTCTATTCCTTGCAATTGAGGTTGAGAGTCAAGCTTTGCGGCCCAGCATACGGATCAGGGTCGCGTCACGGTCTATGAAGTGGTGTTTCAGTGCTGCCAGGCCATGCAGCACGGCAAAAATCACCAGGCCCCAGGCTAGCCAGAGGTGGATCACCCCAGCCAGGTCCGCCTGATCGGGCAGGTCGCTGACCAGAGCCGGTACTTCGAACAAGCCGAATACCGGAATACCAACGCCGTCGGCGGTGGAGATCAAATAACCGGCGATCATCACCGCGAACAGCCCCACATACAGTGCCAGATGGCCCAGCTTGGCGGCCACGCGGGTGAGTGCTCCGTGGTTGGCCGGTGCCGGCGGTGGCGGGCTGATGAAACGCCAGAGTACGCGCAGCAGCATCACTGCCAGCAGCACCAGGCCGATGCTCTTGTGCAGGTCAGGGCCCGACTTGCGCCAAGGGTCGTAGTAATCCAGGCCGACCATCCACAGCCCCAGGCCAAACAGGCCGAAGACTGCCAGCGCGACACCCCAGTGCAGGATGATGCTGACCACGCCGTAGCGAGAAGGTGAATTGCGCAGTTGCATGTTGGCGTGTTTCCCCGTGAAAGCTGTGCACAGACTAACGCGTAACGTATCGAATAAAAGCGGAAAAAATTGCTTCGGATTATCGAGAAATCCGATGGATATTGTGAAAGCTTCCTATTAAGGAAACATTAACGATAGTCGGTGAGTTCAGGGTTGCCAGTGCCGGCCTCTTCGCAGCACAAGGCTGCTCCTACAGGAGGAAGAGGCCGGCACTGTCGATCAATCAACCCGCCTTGGCCTGGGTATTGGCCACTGGCTTCTTCGCGGGCTCTGATTTGACCGTGGCCTTTTTCGCTTCAACAGGCTTGTGCGCCTGTTTAGCCGCCGGCTTGTGTGCCGGGGCATGCTTGGCAGGCGCGGTTTTGGTTGCGGCAGGTTTGGCAGCAGCAGGTTTTACCGCGGCTTCCTTGGCCACAGGCGCCGGTGCAACCGGTTCTGGAGCGGCCTGTGGCGCCGGTGCCGGGGCCACTTCGTCGGCCTTGGCAATCGGCTGGGCTTTCACCTCAGGCTTGTCAGCCCCACCAAACAGGCGCTTGAAGAAACCTGGCTTGTCCTGCTTGGCCTCTTCTTTCACCGGCTCGGCCTTGGCCGGGGCTTTTTCCACCTTGTCGCCCTTTTCAGCCTTGTCGGAAGCACCACCGAACAGGTTGGAGAAGAACCCGCCCTTGTCCTTGGCCGCCGCGGCGCCTGCTGCTGCCGCCGCCACAGGTACGGCCTTGGCCGGGTCGAACGACTTGCCGGCCAGCAGGTCCTGCACCTGGCCCGCCGCGCGTTGACCGCTGCGCAGGGCGCCTTCCAAGGTGCCTGGGTAGAGGGCGTCAGTGTGCTCACCGGCGAAGCTGATGCGCTGCACCGGGCGCTCCCACAGGCGCCAGTACTTGCTGATCTGCCCTGGGCCGTAGGCCAGGTAGGCGCCACCGGTGCCAGCGTCAGTGCTGTAGCGTTTGACTTCGTAGCCGGTGAACGAACCGCGGGCCTGTGGATAAAACGCATGCAGGCGGATAAGCACCTGGTCGACCATCTGCTTGTCGCCAAATGCCTGCAGCAGGCGGGCGTTGTCGCCGGACAGGTTGATCACCACGTTGGCCCCGCCCTTCAGCGCCGGCTCGATCCACAGCATGCCCAGGCCTGCGTTACTGAAGATTTCGCCGGACATACGGGCCCGGCTTTCCCACACCGGCTTGTTGAACTTGAGCATCAGCTGGTCGCGCCAGCCATAGTTGGTGCCCTTGAGCGCGGCGAGGTGCTGGCTGTCCAGGCCCGGGGTCATCTGGATCTTGGCCAGGGCGCGCAGCGGCACGGCCATGACCAGGTAATCGGCCTGGTAGCCCACGCTACCAACCTTGACGGTGACGCCGTCCTTGTCCTGCACGATGGCAGTGACCGGCGAGCTGGTCTTGATGGTCTTCAGCTGTTTGACGAACGCCTGGGCCAACACCGGGCTGCCACCGGGCAGGCGCGCGGCACGCAGATCGCGGTCGCTGACACCACGGTAAACGCGGTTCTGCTGAGCGAAATACAGCAGCGACAGGCGCGACGGCTCATCGTAACGGCTACGGATCTGCTGGTTGACCAGCTGACGCGCGGTGGCTGGCAGTTGCAGCTTGTCGAGCCAGGAAGACACGTTGATCTGATCGAGGGCGAACAGCGTGCTGGTCGCCTGGGGGTTCAGCGGGTCGTCGATCGAACGGGCCAGGTCATCGAGGGTTTTCTCATAGCGCTTGAGCGCCTCGGCAGTAGCCGGCTGCTTGGTGGCAAGGTCCGTCGCACTGAAGTACTCACCGTCGATCAGGTAGCCCGGCGTACGCACGAACTCTGGCGCTGGCAGTGTTTCAAGTTTGAAACGGTCGAGGTACTGGTTGAGTACCGGCTGTGCCTTGGCGTTGCCGATCCACTCACTGGTGGCCAGGCCCGAGCGACCGCCCATACCCGACTTGGCCTCCAGCAGCGTCACCTGCCAGCCCTTGCTCTGCAGTTCATAGGCTGCAGTGAGGCCCGCAAGGCCCCCACCCACCACGATAGCCGTAGGTGTTTTGTCCTTTGCCAGCGCGGCACCGCTGGACACACCAATCAATACCAACGCGCACAGGCGCACCCAAGCAGCAGCCATGTCGGCGAACTCCGAGTCAGACGTTACAGAAAAATAGGGAGGCAGGAATGCCCCGAGGCGATGCGTTAAGAATACGTCAGCTCTGCCAACCCTGCCAGCACGGCGACATCAAGTCCTTTTGGCAACTGACATTTTTGCCAGTAGCCGTGTCACACGCGGGTAGGCGATGCTGGCGATAATCGCCAAAAGCCCATCAGGAGGGCCTGCGCATGATCTTCGAGGAGCATTTCACCGGTGTCGTGCCACAGTTTCTCAGGTACCAACAGCCACTGGATATGCCATCAGGCCTCACCATTCACTCCAACAGCACCTCCTGGTCGGGCTTCGAGGCGTTCAAGGGCGAGGATGGCACTGAGTTGGTCATAGGCGAACACTCTGAAGTCCAGATTGCTTTCACAGAGGAAGTCGAAAGCTTGTGGCTGGAATACTACGTGGTGAGAGATTTTCCCTACGATAACGTGCACATGCTCTTTGATGCTCAGAACCATTATTACGACATGCTCGTTCCGGCACCTCGCAACTTCTATTGGCTCACCGTCGAAGGCAACGACTACCCGGACCTTAGGCCCGGCCCTATTGTCACCCAACCTTGTGAACAAGTGATCGACGGCCCCTTCCGCCGCCTGACCATCTCCACCTCGCAGGCCGGCACGGTGCACATTCGCAAGCTCGAATGGACCGGTACCCGACGACAATGACTGCCAGCGGTTGTGGTGCCCTCCAGCTTTGCTTAGGCTTACGCGGTCCAAGCCAGCAGCAAAGCCAGGAGAAGTACCCATGGGCCTCAACGATCAGTGGATGCAACGTGACCTCAAGGTCCTGTGGCACCCCTGCACCCAGATGAAAGACCACGAGCAACTGCCGCTGATCCCGATCAAGCGTGGTGAAGGCGTGTGGCTGGAGGACTTCGAAGGCAAGCGCTACCTGGACGCCGTGAGCAGTTGGTGGGTCAACGTGTTCGGCCATGCCAACCCGCGCATCAACCAGCGCATCAAGGACCAGGTCGACCAGCTGGAGCACGTGATCCTGGCCGGTTTCAGCCACCAGCCGGTGATCGAGCTGTCCGAGCGCCTGGTCGCCATGACCCCGGCCGGGCTGGACCGGGTGTTCTACGCCGACAACGGCTCATCCTGCATCGAAGTCGCGTTGAAGATGAGCTTCCATTACTGGCAGAACATCGGCAAACCCGAGAAGAAGCGCTTCGTCACGCTGACCAACAGCTACCATGGCGAAACCATTGCCGCGATGTCGGTGGGCGACGTGCCGCTGTTCACCGAAACCTACAAGGCGCTGCTGCTCGACACCATCAAGGTGCCCAGCCCCGATTGCTACCTGCGCCCTGAGGGCATGGGTTGGGAAGAACACTCGCGCAACCTGTTCCAGGCCATGGAACAAACCCTGGCCGAGCACCACGCCACCATCAGCGCGGTGATCATCGAGCCGCTGATCCAGGGCGCAGGCGGCATGCGCATGTACCACCCGGTTTACCTGAAACTGCTGCGCGAAGCGTGTGACCGCTACGGCGTGCACCTGATCCACGACGAAATCGCCGTGGGCTTCGGCCGCACCGGGACGATGTTCGCCTGCGAACAGGCCGGCATCCGCCCAGACTTCCTGTGCCTGTCCAAGGCCCTGACCGGGGGCTACCTGCCGCTGGCCGCGTGCCTGACCACCGATACCGTGTACCAGGCCTTCTACGACGACTACCCGACCCTGCGCGCGTTCCTCCACTCGCACAGCTACACCGGCAACCCGCTGGCCTGCGCCGCAGCGCTGGCGACCCTGGATATCTTCGAACAGGACAACGTGATCGAGGCCAACAAGGCCTTGTCCGTGCGCATGGCCACGGCCACCGCGCACCTGGCCGACCATGCGCATGTCGCCGAAATCCGCCAGACCGGCATGGCCCTGGCCATCGAGATGGTCCAGGACAAGGCCGGCAAGGTCGCCTACCCCTGGCAGGAGCGCCGTGGCCTGAAGGTCTTCGAGCACGCCCTGACCCGCGGCGCGCTGCTGCGCCCGCTGGGCAGCGTGGTGTACTTCCTGCCGCCGTATGTGATCACGCCCGAGCAGATCGACTTCCTCGCCGAGGTGGCCAGCGAAGGCATCGACATCGCCACCCGCGACAGCGTCAGCGTTGCCGTACCGGCCAACTTCCACCCCGACTTCCGCGACCCGGGCTAGGCCCGAAAGCCCGCCGCCGACCCTGTGGGAGCGGGTTTACCCGCGAATGCGATGTTGCCCCCACCTTCGCATTCGCGGGTGAACCCGCTCTCACAGGGTCACATGATCCCTTTTCGTCCGAGCTGAACCATGAGACTGTCCCGCTTCTTCATCGACGCCCCCCTGAGCCTTGGCGAGCATGACCTGCCCGAAGCCCAGGCCCATTACATCGGCCGCGTGCTGCGCATGGCCCCCGGTGACGCCGTGCAACTGTTCGACGGCAGCGGCCAGGAATACCGTGGCCAGTTGCTCGAAGTCGGCAAGAAAACCGTGCGCGTGACACTGGACCAGGCCCTGGCTGGCCAAGCCGAATCGGCGCTGCACATCCACCTTGGCCAGGGCCTGTCCCGTGGCGAGCGCATGGATTGGGCCATTCAAAAGGCCACCGAACTGGGCGCCAACGAAATCACCCCGATCGTCAGCGAGCGCTGTGAAGTGCGCCTCAAGGACGAACGCGCCGACAAGCGCCTGGCCCACTGGCGCCAGGTGGCCATCAGTGCCTGTGAACAGTGCGGCCGGTCGAGCCTGCCCGTGATCCATCCGCCGGTGACACTGGCCGAATGGATCAAAACCACCGAAGCCGACCTGAAACTGGTCCTGCACCCGGTGGCCGAACCACTGACCAGCCACGACACACCGTCACGCCTGGCCTTCCTGATCGGCCCCGAAGGCGGACTGAACGACGCTGAAGTCGACCAGGCCAAGGCCGCCGGCTTCCACGCCGCGCGCCTCGGCCCACGCGTGCTGCGCACCGAAACCGCGCCAGTGGTGGCGCTGTCGGTGGCACAGCAGTTGTGGGGCGATTTTTAACCCGGCGCCTAAAGTACGTAGAACGACACGGCGATGAAGTGCAGCAGGCTGCCGGCGATCACGAACAGGTGCCAGATGCCGTGCCAGTGGCGAAAGCGGCTGTCGAAGGCAAAGAAGATGATGCCCACCGTGTAGAACACCCCGCCGGCCGCCAACCAGGCGAAACCGGCGGTACCGAGGCTGCGCAGCAGCGGGTTGACCGCCACCAGGACAATCCAGCCCATCACCGCATAGATGATGATCGACAGCACCCGCGCCTCGGAGCGGGGCTTGATCTCCTGCAGCATGCCGATCACCGCCAGCCCCCAGACCACCCCGAACAAACTCCAGCCCCAAGGCCCGCGCAAGCTGACCAGGCAGAACGGGGTGTAGCTGCCGGCGATCAGCAGGTAGATCGACAGGTGATCGAGCTTGCGCATGATCACCTTCGCCCGCCCACGCGTGCTGTGGTAGAGGGTGGAAATGCTGTAGAGCAGCAACAGCGTGCCGCCGTAGATGGAGAAACTGACGATCTTCCAGGGGTCGCCCTGCAGGCCCGCGACGACGATCAGCCAGATGGCACCGATGCAGGCCAGAATGGCGCCGACCAAGTGGGTCCAGGCGTTGAAGCGTTCACCGTAATACATGCAAACACAGACCTCCTGTGAGGGGCTGGGTTCCAAAAACCTGCGCGGTCCTCTGGTAATTCAACCCTTTGTAGGAGCAGCCTTGTGCTGCGAAGAGGCCAGTGATTACACAGTAGATCTGCGCAGCGTTTTGCGGCCTCTTCGCAGCGCAAGGCTGCTCCTACAGGGACCGCGCTATCCGCAGTCTATCCTGCGAGAGGTTGCAGATCCGCGTCACGCACCAGCCGTTCCAAGGCCACCAGGTCCGGCACCCGCGCCACCTGCTCGCCCACCTGCACTGCCGCCAGCTCCAGGCTGCCCAGCGCCACATCCACATAATTGAGCTGGCTGTCGAGCTTGCACGAGCGAGGGATGTCCTGCAGCAGCACCGCCAGGTAGCGCAGCCCGGTATCGCCCAGGGCATTGAGCACCACGATGCGCGCGCGCTCGCCACACGGGGTTTCGCCGCCGCATGCGGCCTCGAAGCCGATCAGTGGCAAACGCTGCTTGCGCCAGTCGATCCAGCCCAGGTGCCAGGCGGGCTCGCCACGCTGGCACACCAGGTTGCGCTGGCCGAACAGTTCGGCCACGGCGACATTGGGCAAGACCAAGGTACGGTCGCCCAAGGGCAACAACAGGCCGGTAAGGCTGCTACGCTGGCCCGAGATCAGCTCAAGCATGGGTTTGGCTCCAGTGGGCGATGCTCTGCAGCAACACAGACTCCTGGTAAGGCTTGCCCAGGTATTCGTTGACACCAATGGCCATGGCCCGGTCGCGGTGCTTCTGCCCGGTGCGCGAGGTGATCATGATGATTGGCAAATCCTTCAGGCGCTCGTCACGGCGTATGCGCGTGGCCACCTCGAAACCGTCCATGCGGGGCATCTCGATGTCCAGCAACAACACATCCGGCCGATGCTCTTCCAACTGCGCCATGGCATCGACCCCGTCCTTGGCAGTGAGCACGCTCATGCCATGACGCTCCAGCAGCCGGCTGGTGACCTTGCGCACGGTGACCGAATCGTCCACCACCATCACCAGCAGTGACCGGCGCGGCGCCGGGCCGAACAATTGCCGCTGGGCATCGCCGCCGCCCGGCAAGCGCGCCAGGCGCCGTTGCTGGCCACGCAACTGGCCCAGCAGGTCGAGAATCAACACGACCCGGCCGTCGCCCAACAAGGTCGCGCCAGACAACCCGGCGACCGCAGCGAATTGCGGGCCGAGGCTCTTCACCACGATCTCCCGGCTGGGTGACAGGCTGTCAGCCTGGATGGCGAACGACTGCTCCTGGGAATGCACCAGCAGCACCGGCAGCGGCACGCTTTGCCCAAGCAGGCTGGGCCGTGGCTGCCCTTGCAGCAATTCACCCAGGTAACGCAGGTCGTAGGTGTGGCCTGCGTAGACGTAACGCGGGGCATCCAGTTGGTAGCACGCCGCCAGCTCCGCAGGCGGCACGCGGACAATGCCTTCGATGGTATTGAGCGGGATCGCGTATTGGTCCTCGCCCAGGTGCACCATCAGCGCGCGGTTGATCGACACCGTGAACGGCAGGCGGATCAGAAAGCGTGCGCCCTTGCCCTGGGCCGACTCGATGGTCATCGAGCCCCCCAGCTGCTTGACCTCTTCGTGCACCACATCCATGCCCAGGCCACGCCCGGAAATCTGGGTGATCTTCTCGGCGGTGGAGAAACCGGGGCGCAGGATGAACTGCAAGACCTCGTGATCACTCAAGTGGGCCTGCGGGTCCAGCAGGCCACGCTTGATCGCCTTGCGCCGCACGGCCTCCAAGGGTACGCCGGCGCCATCGTCGGTCATCTCGATGACGATGTCGGCGCCTTCGTGCAACAGGTTCAGGTGAATCGTGCCGTGCTCCGGTTTGCCGGCAGCCAGGCGTGCTTCGCGGCTTTCCAGGCCATGGTCGACGGCGTTGCGCAGCATGTGCTCCAAGGGCGCCACCATGCGCTCGAGCACACTGCGGTCCAGCTCACCTTCGGCGTTGCCCACCACCAGTTCAACCTGCTTGCCCAGTTCGCTGGCCACCTGCCGCACCACGCGTTGCAAGCGCGGCACCAGGCGTTCGAAGGGCACCATCAGGGTCGCGGTCAGGCCTTCCTGCAACTGGCTGTTCACCCGCGCCTGCTGCTGCAACAGGCCGTAGGCTTCCTGAGCACGCTGGGCCAGGGTTTCCTTCAGGTCGAGCAGGTCCGAGGCCGACTCGAACAGGGCCCGCGACAGCTGCTGCAGCTGCGAGTGGCGGTCCATTTCAAGGGGGTCGAAGTCGTCGTAGGCATCGCTCTCGAACGGCTGCCGGCTCGAGATCCGCCCCTGGGTCTCGACATCCAGGCGCAGCAGCTGGTCACGCATGCGCTCCAGGGTGGTTTCCATTTCGTTGAGGGTGAACTGGGCGTCGTTGACCTGCTGCTCGATGCGGCCACGGATCACCGAATGTTCACCGGCCAGGTTGCCCAGGTCGTCGAGCAGTTCGGCATCGACCTTGACCATGTCGCCCGCTGCCCGCTCCGGCGCGGCAGCAGGCACTTCGAGGGCCGAAGCCTCGACAGCACCTTGGCCGGCCGCGCTGTCGGTCAGGGCCGCACTGCTGAAGTTGCGGATGTAGTCGATCAGCGCCGTGGCGGCATGCAGCGGCTGCCCCAGGCGCACCGCATCGAGCATGTGCGCCAGGCGGTCATGGCAATTCTGCAACAATGCAAACAACGGCGGGCTCGGCGGCAGGCGGCCGGCGGCGAGCAGTTCGTAAAGAAATTCCAGCTCGTGGGCCAGGTCGCCGATGGCGGCGATCTCGACCATGCGGGCACCGCCTTTAAGGGTATGCAGGTCACGCAGCAGGTTATCCACCTCGACACTGCTGCGCGGGTCGGCCTGCCAGCGCGCCAGGGCCGCAGCGGCGCTTTCGACGATGTCCGAGCTTTCTTCCAGGAAGACTTCCAGCAGCTCCTTGTCGCCTGGGCTTTCAGGCTCTTCAGTCAACGGCTCGCTCGCTGGCGGCAGTGCCAGGTTGCGCGACAGCCCCAGGCCAAGGTCCATGTCGGGGTGCAACGGGGTGACCGTATCGATGCCCACAAGGCCCGTGGCCTCAGGTGCCAAGGCCTGCGCCAAGAGGCTGCGCAAGCTGTCGATCAGCGCCGGCCTGGGCGAAATCTCCTGCCCGGCAGCCACCTCGTCGAGCATGTCCAGCAGCGCTTCATGGCCTGCCTGCGCCTGGGCGAAAAAGCGTGCGTCGGCGGCCAGGCTGCCCTCTTCCACGGCACCATAGACGTCGAGCAGGGCCTCGCAGACATCGTCCATCTGCCACAGGTCAGCCAGGTGCGCCGCGTGGCCCAGGCTGGTCAGCTCATCGAGCAGGGTGTCCAGCGCCTGGCGCTGCCCCGGCTGCTCTTGCCAGCGCGATAGCAACGACTCGGCGTCGAGCAGAATGTCCATGGCCTGGGCCAGGAAGCTGGCGGTCAATTGCGGGTCGCGCTTGTTGCGGCGCGCATGCTGCGGGTCTTCATGCAGGGTGGCCAGGCGCACATCCACCGCCTGGCCCACTTGTTCGATCAATTCGGCGGCACCCGGGATGGCCGCCAGCGGCGTGCTGTCCAGCTGTGCCAGGCCCAGGTGGAACAATGAACGCCCGGCCTCCAGCCATTCGATCTCCGCCACTTGCAGGGGCAACTGGTGGCCCTTGTACTCACGCGCCAGGCGGTCGAAGGCGGTGGCCAGCTCGGCGACGGGCATCACGCCCGCCATGGCGGCGCTGCCCTTGAGCGTGTGCAAGGCGCGTTGCAGGCTGTCGCTGACCGGGGTGTCGTGGCCGTCGGCGCCCTGCAAGAATGCCTCGAGGCTGGCCAGGTGGCCGTGTGCCTCGCTGCGGAAGATGTCCAGCAGGTGCGGATCGAGGCCATCCACCTCAGCAGCGGGTGGCGCATCGTTTTCGGCCAGGGCATGCAGATGCCCGGCCAGTTGCTCGATTTCGGTCAGCTGCGGTAACTGCCCGGCGGCAAAGTCGGCCAACAGGTCAGGCAGGTGGACGAACACTTGCTGCAAGGCGACCACTCCTTCCGGGGTGAGCACGCTTCGGCCTTCGAGCATTCGATTGAGCAGGTGCTCCGCGCCCCAGGCCAGCTCGGCCACCGCCTCGGCATGCACCATGCGCCCGCTGCCCTTGAGCGTATGCAGCGCACGGCGCACTTCCAGCAGTGCCTCGCGCTGCTGGTTGTCGGCTCGCCAGCGCAGCCAGTGGCGCTCGATTTCCGGCAGCAGTTCACCGGCCTCGTCGAGGAACACATCGCGCAGCTCGTCGTCGATGCCATCGCCGTAGTCTTGTTGGCCGAAGCCGGTTTCGCTGACCGCGCAGGCCACGCCCAGTGCCGCGAGGCTGGCGCGCGCCATTTCGATGAAGGGCTGAGCATCGGCAAGCGGGTCGGCCACCCGCCATTGCAGGTAGCATTCGGCTGCGCTCAGGGCATCGGCCAGGTGCGCCAGCTCATCGGCTGGCGGCTCGACGTCCAGGTGCTGCAACCAGCGTTGCACGTAGCTGGCGCAGCCGGCAAACACGTCGGCAGGGCCTGGCAGCATCAGCATCGCCAGCGCCCCGCGCACTTGCTGCAGCAGCCCCGGCAGCGGCTGCAGGCGCTGCCGGGGCCAGTCGGACTCCAGGCAATCACCAATCAAGTCCTTGGCCTGCTGCAGTACGGCCAGCGACTCGCTCAGCACCAACTGGCGGATCTCGGTCAGGTCCGAGCCCGGCATCCCGCCCTGCCCGCTTTCTTCCAGCGGGCCGACCATGCCATTGAGGGTCGCCTCCACATACAACAGGGCGCCCGCCACATCCATCAAGACCGCGTCATCCACCGAGCCCTCGCCGGGGGCCAAGGCCTGCAGCGCCAGCACCTGGTCGATGATCACCCGCCGCGGCTGCTGGAAGCCCAGCACTGCCAGGGTGTCGGCGACATGGCGCAACGGTGCGAGCAGGGCTTCGGACTGTTCGCTGTGCTGGCGGTCGCCGCGCACGAACTGGTCCAGGCGTTCCTTGATGCGCATCAGGTCGTCGCACAGCGCGCTCACCACCGAGCGCAGGGCATCGCGGCCGGGCCCGGCCTGCATCTGTTCCCGCCAGTTACCCAGCGACAGGTCAAGGTTGGCCAGGTCATCGGAGCCGGCAAAGCGCTGGGCAGTGCCACTGATGAGGCTGGCCTGGGCCAGGGGCTCCACGCCGCGGCAGGCGCGCAGCTGGTTGAGCAACGGCAGCATCACCAAGGGCAGGTCGTGGCGCGCGCCGCGCAGCCGTTCCAGGTACGACGGCAGTTGCTCCAGGCCACGGAACAGCGCCCCCAGGCAGTCGCCGCGTGGGCTGACCTGGCCGTCGGCCAAGGCCCGGGCGAACAGCTCCAGCTCTTCAGCCAGGCGCGTCGCACCGCGCAACTCGAGCATGCGCAGGCAACCGTGCACCTGGTGCAGGTTGTCGACCACGAAGGCCAGCATGGACAGATCGCCCGGCTCGCCAGCAAAGCGCTCCAGGGCCTGTCGCGCCTGGCCCAGGCAGTCGAGGATGGCAGCCTTGGTCCAGGCCAGCGCTACCGTTTCGTGGCGCTCGGGGCTTACAGCGGCAGAAGCCATGGGCATTCCTCAGCGCGGCTCGGCAGGTGCCGGCAGGGTGAAACCAGAAACAGACCGGCGCATCTCGCTGGCCATGCGTGCCAGGTGGCGGATGCTGTCGGCAGTGGCGCCGGACCCGGCAGACGTCTGCGCGGTGATCTGCTGGATAACGGCCATGGTGTGGGAGATCTGCCCGGCGGAAGACGTCTGCAACTGGGCCGCGTCGGAAATACTGTGGATTAGCTCGGCCAGGTTCTGCGACACCCCTTCGATCTCCGCCAGCGCCACCCCGGCATCCTGGGCCAGGCGCGCGCCGCGCACCACTTCGGCGGTGGTCTGCTCCATGGAGATCACCGCCTCGTTGGTATCGGCCTGAATGGTGCGCACCAGCGCCTCGATTTGCCGCGTGGCCGACGACGAACGCTCGGCCAGGCGCTGCACTTCGTCGGCAACCACCGCAAAGCCCCGCCCGGCTTCACCGGCCAGCGAGGCCTGGATGGCGGCGTTGAGGGCCAGGATGTTGGTTTGGTCGGCAATGTCGTCGATCAGGCTAACGATGTCGCCGATCTCCTGTGACGACTCACCCAGGCGCTTGATCCGCTTGGCGGTGTCCTGGATCTGTTCGCGAATGTTGTCCATGCCGTTGATGGTGTTGTGCACCACCTCGTTGCCCTTGTTGGCGATCGCCACCGAGCGCTCGGCCACCTTGGCCGACTCATAGGCATGCGCCGACACCCGGTCGATCGATTCGACCATGTCGCCCACCGCCTCGGACGCCTCGCTGATTTGCGCGGCCTGGTGCTCGGACGCTTTGGCCAGCTGACGCGCGGTGTTCTGCGTGTCTTGCACGGCAGCGGCTACCTGCACGGCGCTGTGGTTGATGGTGGCGACCAGGTCACGCAGTTGGTCGACGGAGTAGTTGATCGAGTCGGCGATGGCGCCGGTAAAGTCTTCGGTAACCGACACGGTGACGGTCAGGTCGCCATCGGCCAGCTCTTCGATCTCGTCGAGCAGGCGCATGATCGCCTGCTGGTTGCGTTCGTTCTTCTCTGCGGTCTCGCGCAGTTGCCGGTTGGTGGTGCGCACCATGACCAGGCCAATGAGGATGATCGAGGCCAGCGCCAGCAGGCCCAGGACGTAGCCGCCGACCGTGTCCAGGGTACGCCCGCCGGCCAGGTTCTCGAAGCCGTTGGCCAGGTGCGAGGCCTCGTCGAGCAGGGTTTGCGACAGGCTGAAGATGTTGCCTGCGGCTTCACGCACGCGGAACAGTTCGGGCGATGTTTCGAGGATTTCGTCCACCGAGCCGGCCACGAACTGGAACAGCTCGGCGATTTCAGCCAACCGCGCCCGGGCATCGGCGTCCTCGACGCGGGTCACCTGCAGCGCGGGGTTGCCGTTGAGCATGCCCTCCAGCACCTGGCCAAAACGCCCGGCATCGCGGCCGAAGGCATCGGCGGCCTGGGCCGCGGTGTCGTCACCGGCCAGCACCGTGTTGACCGAACCGAGGATGCGCTCAGCCAGCAGCAACTGGCGCTGGGCGACGACCACCTGGTTGGCTGGGGCACCGCTCTGCAGCAGGATTTCGACCACCTTTTCGTATTCGACCTGCAACTGCGGCACGGTCTCGGCAAGCGTTGCCGCCACCTGATGCAGCGACAACACCGTCTGCTCGCTGGCCAGGATGGTATCGGTGTTCTTGCGCAGGTTCTCCCAGTCCTGGCGGACGGCTTCCATCTCATCGCGCACCGTGGCCGGTGCCGCTGGCAGGCCGGTGGACGTGTCACCTTCGCGCAGGTAGCTCCAGCGCCGCTCGAAATCGTTGCGCGCATCCGACAGCAGCTTGAACGCCAAGGCCTTGCCCGTCGCCGCCTCGGTGGCGTTCTTGGCAATCCGCTGGGACAGCACGCGAAGCTCACCGGCATGGCCGATGTACTGTTTGTCGTAGTTGGACTGGGTGCTCAGGTAGGCGAAATTGGCGAACAACAGGATGATCGACAGGATCAGCACCAAAAACAGCACGGTGATCTGCGCGATGCTGCGCGTACGCGGAGCCATGGGCGTTGCAGTAGCGCTGGTGGCAGGCTTGTTCACGTTCGCAGGTCCTATAACGCCACATCAAGAAAGCCCGGCGCCTGGGCCAGGGCGAAGGGGCTGAAAATTGCCCAATTGCGTTCACGCGGGAAGTGCCCCTGCACAAAGCGGGCGGCCGCGCGGATCAATGGCTGCGGGGGCGACAGCTCCAGGCTGCTCAGGGCAAAGTGCTGCAGCCCCAGTACTTCGTCCACCAGCAGGCCGACGAACAGGTCCTCATGGTCCAGCACCAGCACCCGCCGCTGCTTGCCGGGGGCGGCCGGGCCAAGCCCGAAGAAGCTGCTCAGGTCCATTACCGGCAGCAACCGCCCGCGCAAGTTGGCAACCCCGCAGACCCAGGGCTGAACCCCAGGAACACGGCTGCTGCGCGGTTCGCGCAGCACTTCGGCCACCTCGCCCATGGGCGCGACGAACCACTGCCCGGCAATCCGAAAGCCGATCCCGCTCCACTGTTGCAGGCGGGTGTCCTGCGGTGGCTGGTCCGCCACCAGCAGGCGGCAGCGCCGGTCGATGTCCAACAGCAACTCGAAGGCGGTCAGCGACGCGCCATGAGGGCGGGTGGTCAAGTCCCCAGCACTTCGTTGAGCTTGGCGATCAGTGCGTCTTCTTCGACCGGTTTGGTCAGGAAGTCGCGGGCGCCCTGGCGCGTCGCCCAGATACGGTCGGTTTCCTGGTCCTTGGTGGTTACCACGATCACCGGAATGGCGCTGGTTTCCTCGTCCTTGCTCAGCTGGCGAGTGGCCTGGAAGCCGTTCATGCCGGGCATGACGATGTCCATCAGCACCGCGTCGGGCTTTTCCTGACGGGCCAGGGCCACGCCATCGCCACCGTTGTTGGCCTTGAGCACCTCGTAGCCGTGCTTTTCCAGCCATTCGGTCAATCTGTACATCTCTGTCGGCGAGTCGTCGACAATCAGAACTCGGGCCATGCTGTTTCCCCATCAGGAAAGTAAGACCGCGCCATGGCGGACGCGGTCAGGGTGCGTGTTGTTGGTGTTCGGCAAAACCAGGCACATGGGCCCTGATCGCTTCGAGCAGTTCTTCTTTGCTGAACGGCTTGGTGAGGAACTGGTCGGAGCCCACCACCCGCCCGCGGGCCTTGTCGAACAGGCCGTCGCGCGACGACAGGAGGATCACCGGTATGTCCTTGAAAGCGCTGTTGTGCTTGATCACGGCGCAGGTCTGGTAACCGTCCAGGCGCGGCATCAACACATCGACGAAGATGATGCGTGGCTGGTGATCGACGATCTTGGCCAGGGCATCGAAACCATCGCTGGCGGTAATCACCTCGCAACCCGCTTCGCCGAGCAACATCTGCGCGGTACGGCGGATCGTGCGTGAGTCGTCGATCACCATGACCTTCAGGGGTTGTTCCATCACTTGGGCTACCGTCGCTGCTCAGGCCAGAATTGCTGGGGCCGCGTTGCGACCCTTTCGCGACACAAGGCCGCTCCTACAGGTTTGCGCAGCATTGTGCCTCGCATTTTTAGCACACTCCGGGTGGCCATTCCATCTGCTGCGCCCCTTGACCATCGGCGCTCCCGGCGCCACCCTGAGCCACTTTTCTTTCGATCCATCGCGGCTGCGCGCCGCCAAGAGGAACCACCCCATGAGCGTTCGCCTCGGCATTGTCATGGACCCCATCGCGTCCATCTCCTACAAGAAGGACAGCTCGCTGGCCATGCTGCTGGCCGCCCAGGCACGCGGCTGGAGCCTGTTCTACATGGAACAGCGCGACCTGTACCAGGGCGAAGGCAAGGCCCGTGCACGCATGCGCCCGCTAAACGTGTTCGCCGACCCGGCGCGCTGGTTCGAGTTGGGCGACGAGCAGGACAGCCCCCTGGCCGAGCTGGACGTGATCCTGATGCGCAAGGACCCGCCGTTCGACATGGAATTCGTCTACAGCACCTACCTGCTGGAGCAGGCCGAGGCCGAAGGCGTGCTGGTGGTCAACCGCCCGCAGAGCCTGCGCGACTGCAACGAAAAACTGTTCGCCACGTTGTTCCCGCAGTGCACGCCACCGACCCTGGTCAGCCGCCGCCCGGACATCATTCGCGAATTCGCGGCCAAGCATGGCGACGTGATCCTCAAGCCGCTGGACGGCATGGGCGGCACTTCGATCTTCCGCCACCGGGTCGGCGACCCCAACCTGTCGGTGATCCTCGAAACCCTGACCGCCCTGGGCGCGCAGCAGATCATGGCGCAGGCCTACCTGCCAGCGATCAAGGACGGCGACAAGCGCATCCTGATGATCGACGGCGAGCCGGTCGACTACTGCCTGGCGCGCATCCCGGCCAGTGGCGAAACCCGTGGCAACCTGGCCGCCGGTGGCCGTGGCGAAGCGCGCCCGCTGACCGAACGTGACCGCTGGATCGCCGCCCAGGTCGGCCCGACCCTGCGCGCGAAAGGGCTGCTGTTCGTTGGCCTGGACGTGATTGGCGAGCACCTCACCGAAATCAACGTCACCAGCCCGACCTGTATTCGCGAGATCGACAACGCCTTCAACACCGACATCGGCGGGCAATTGATGGACGCCATTGATCGCCAGCTGAAGGCGCGCTGACCGGCAACGCGCGGCACAATCGCGGAGTGGGGTATGATACGGGTCCTTTTTACTTGGCCTGCTGCCCCGCCCCGCGGTTGCTGGATACCTGATGACGCTGCCCGCTGACATCCCCTCCGACCTGCTGCCACCGCGCGTTCGCCCGGTGGACCGGCTCGGCTTTACCCTGTTCCTGGCTGCCCTGGTGCACCTGGCGCTGATCCTTGGCGTCGGTTTTACCGTGGTCAAGCCGGCTGAAATCCGCCATACCATGGACATCACCCTCGCCACCTTCAAAAGCGAGAAAGCGCCCGAGAAGGCCGATTTCCAGGCTCAGGACAACCAGCAAGGCAGCGGCACACTGGAGAAGAAGGCGGTGCCCAAGACCACCGAACTCGCCCCCTTCCAGGACAGCAAGATCAACAAGGTCACGCCCCCGCCTGCGGCCAAGCCCGAGGTCGCACCGCCGCCCACGCCTGAGAAGTCGGCCGTGGTGACCCAGGCCGCCAAGCCTCACAAAGTCGAGCCCAAGCCCAAGGAAAGCAAGGCGCAACCAAAGCCTGCAACGCCCACGCCTGATTTTGACAGCTCGCAGCTGTCCAGCCAGATCGCCAGCCTTGAGGCAGAGCTGTCCAATGAACAGCAGCTGTATGCTAAACGCCCGCGCATCCACCGCCTCAACGCCGCCTCGACCATGCGCGACAAGGGCGCCTGGTACAAGGAAGAATGGCGCAAGAAGGTCGAGCGGGTGGGCAACCTCAATTACCCTGACGAAGCGCGGCGCCAGCAGATCTACGGCAACTTGCGCATGATGGTCTCGATCAACCGCGATGGTTCGCTGTACGAAGTGCTGGTGCTGGAATCGTCCGGGCAACCGGTGCTGGACCAGGCGGCGCAACGTATTGTGAGGCTGGCGGCGCCGTTTGCGCCGTTTACCGGGGACTTGGCGGAATTCGACCGGTTGGAGATCATCCGTACCTGGCGCTTTGCCCGTGGGGACCGGTTGTCCAGTAACTGATTTGCTGGCTGTACTGGCCTCTGTGGGAGCGGGGTTACCCGCGAAAGCGTTCGACAAGGCAACATAATTGCCTGATCTGACGCATTCGCGGGTAAACCCGCTCCCACAGGGATCAAGTAAGCCCTGCAGAGCACCTTGTCAGCCTCGCCACCTGGCGCCACACTATCCCCCATGAAAACCCTCGCCCCGAGCTACCTCAAGCATCAGTTCCTGATCGCCATGCCGCACATGGCCGATCCGAACTTTGCCCAGACCCTCACGTACATCGTCGAGCACAACGCCAATGGCGCCATGGGCCTGGTGGTCAACCGACCGCAGGAGCTCAGCCTGGCCGACATCCTCGAACAGTTGCGCCCGGACGATGAACCCCCGGCCAGCACGCTGCACGTGCCGATCTACCAGGGCGGCCCGGTGCAAACCGATCGCGGCTTCGTGCTGCACTCCAGCGAGTGCACCTACCAAGCCACCGTCGAACTGCAGGGCCTGTCACTGTCCACCTCGCAGGACGTGTTGTTTGCCATTGCCGAGGGCGTGGGGCCGCAAAACAGCCTGATTACCCTGGGCTACGCGGGCTGGGAAGCCGGCCAGCTGGAAGCCGAACTGGCCGACAATGCCTGGCTCAACTGCCCGTTCGACCCCGAGATCATCTTCGGCCTCGCCAGCGACCAACGCCTGAACGCCGCCGCCGCCAGCCTGGGCATCAACCTCAGCCTGCTGACCAGCCAGGCGGGCCACGCCTGATGGCCGAGCTACGCCTGCTGCTGGGCTTTGACTACGGCACCAAACAGATCGGGGTGGCGGTTGGCCAGGTCATCACTGGCCAGGCCCGCGAGCTGTGCACCCTGAAAGCGCAGAACGGCGTGCCGGACTGGCCCCAGGTGGAAAAACTGGTCGCTGAATGGAAGCCCGACGCCATCGTCGTCGGCCTGCCGCTGAACATGGACGGCACCCCCAGCGAGATGAGCGCGCGCGCCGAGAAATTCGCCCGGCGCCTGAACGGCCGCTTCAACCTGCCCGTGCACACCCACGACGAACGCCTGACCACCTTCGAGGCTAAAGGCGAACGCCTGACCCGCGGTGGCCAGCGCGGCAGCTACCGCGACAACCCGGTCGACGCCATTGCCGCCGCCCTGCTGCTGCAAGGCTGGCTGGAGGCCAATACCTGATCATCTTTGCCGCCGGGCAGAGCCGGCGGCCCCCGAGGAGCACGCAATGAGCCTACCCAATCCCGCCGATCTGATCCGGCAGATGGCTGTCGACCTTCGCGCCCACCTGGCCCGCCGTGCTATCACCGAGCCGCGCTTCATCGGCATCCGCACGGGCGGCGTCTGGGTCGCCCAGGCCCTGCAGGAAGAAATGGGCGATACCAGCCCCATGGGCACCCTGGACGTGTCGTTCTACCGTGATGACTTCAGCCAGAACGGCCTGCACCCGCAAGTACGCCCGTCCGAGCTGCCGTTCGAAATCGAAGGCCAGCACCTGGTCCTGATCGACGACGTCCTGATGAGCGGTCGCACCATCCGGGCCGCGCTCAACGAGCTGTTCGATTACGGCCGCCCCGCCAGCGTCACCCTGGTCTGCCTGCTCGACCTGGATGCCGGCGAGCTGCCAATTCGCCCCAATGTGCTGGGTGCCACCCTGTCGCTGGCAGCCCATGAACGGGTAAAATTGACCGGACCCACACCGCTCGCCCTCGAGCGCCAGGACCTCGCCTCCGCTTCCGCCCTTTAAGAGTCCCCCGCGATGACGCCAATCGACGCCAAGCGCCCGCTGCAGCTCAATGATCAGGGCCAGCTGCGCCACTTTCTCTCGCTCGACGGTTTGCCCCGCGAACTGCTGACCGAGATCCTCGACACCGCCGACTCCTTCCTGGAAGTCGGTGCCCGGGCCGTGAAAAAAGTCCCGTTGCTGCGCGGCAAGACCGTCTGCAACGTGTTCTTCGAGAACTCGACCCGTACCCGCACCACTTTCGAACTGGCCGCGCAGCGCCTGTCTGCCGACGTGATCAGCCTCAACGTGTCGACTTCCTCGACCAGCAAGGGCGAAACCCTGTTCGACACCCTGCGCAACCTGGAAGCCATGGCTGCCGACATGTTCGTCGTGCGCCACTCCGATTCGGGCGCCGCGCACTTCATCGCTGAACACGTGTGCCCGGATGTGGCCGTGATCAACGGTGGCGATGGCCGCCATGCGCACCCGACCCAAGGCATGCTCGACATGCTGACCATCCGTCGGCACAAGGGCAGCTTCGAGAACCTGTCTGTCGCCATCGTCGGCGATATCCTGCATTCGCGCGTGGCGCGTTCCGACATGCTCGCGCTCAAGGCGCTGGGCTGCCCGGACATCCGCGTGATCGGCCCGAAAACCCTGATCCCGATCGGCATCGAGCAATACGGCGTAAAGGTCTACACCGACCTCGCCGAAGGCCTGAAAGACGTCGACGTGGTAATCATGCTGCGCCTGCAGCGTGAGCGCATGGCAGGTGGCCTGCTGCCGAGCGAGGGCGAGTTCTACCGCCTGTTCGGCCTGACCACCGCACGCCTGGCCGGTGCCAAGCCCGATGCCATCGTCATGCACCCTGGCCCGATCAACCGCGGTGTAGAGATCGAATCGGCAGTGGCCGACGGCAAGCACTCGGTGATCCTCAACCAGGTGACGTACGGCATCGCCGTGCGCATGGCCGTGCTGTCCATGGCCATGAGCGGGCAAAACGCGCAACGCCAACTCGACCAGGAGAACGCCCTGTGAGCATCAGTATTCTTGGCGCCCGGGTTATCGACCCCAACAGCGGCCTGGACCAGATCACCGACCTGCACCTGGACGGCGGCCGCATTGCCGCCATCGGCGCAGCACCGGCCGGCTTCAACGCCAGCCGCACGATCCAGGCCGATGGCCTGATTGCAGCGCCTGGCCTGGTCGACCTCGACGTCTCTCTGCGCGAGCCGGGCTACAGCCGCAAAGGCAACATCGCCAGCGAAACCCGCGCCGCCGTGGCCGGCGGTGTGACCAGCCTGTGCTGCCCGCCGCAGACCAAGCCGGTGCTGGACACCTCGGCCGTGGCCGAGCTGATCCTCGACCGTGCCCGCGAAGCCGGCAACAGCAAGGTCTACCCGATCGGCGCCCTGACCAAGGGCCTGGAAGGCGAGCAACTGGCCGAGCTGGTGGCCCTGCGCGACACCGGTTGCGTGGCCTTCGGCAATGGCCTGCAGCAAATCCCCAACAACCGTACCCTGGCCCGTGCCCTGGAGTACGCCGCCACCTTCGACCTGACCGTGGTGTTCCACTCCCAGGACCGCGACCTGTCCCAAGGTGGCCTGGCCCATGAAGGCGCCATGGCCAGCTTCCTCGGCCTGCCGGGCATCCCGGAAACTGCCGAGACCGTGGCCTTGGCGCGCAACCTGCTGCTGGTCGAACAGAGCGGCGTGCGGGCGCACTTCACCCAGATCACCAGCGCCCGCGGCGCGCGCTTGATCGCCCAGGCCCAGGAACTGGGCCTGCCGGTGACCGCCGACGTGGCGCTGTACCAGCTGATTCTCACCGACGAGTCGCTGCGCGAGTTTTCCAGCCTGTACCACGTGCAGCCACCGCTGCGCACCGCCGCCGACCGCGACGGCCTGCGCGCAGCCGTCAAGTCGGGGGTGATCCAGGCGATCTCCAGCCATCACCAGCCGCACGAGCGCGATGCCAAGCTGGCGCCGTTCGGTGCCACGGAGCCGGGTATCAGCAGTGTCGAAGTGCTGCTGCCACTGGCCATGACCCTGGTCGAAGACGGCCTGCTCGACCTGCCGACCTTGCTGGCACGCTTGACCAGCGGCCCGGCTGCAGCCATGCGCCTGCCGGCGGGTGAACTGAAGGTAGGTGGCGCGGCGGACCTGGTGCTGTTCGACCCGAAAGCCTCGACCGTTGCCGGCGAGCAGTGGCTGTCCCGTGGCGAGAACTGCCCGTTCATCGGCCACTGCCTGCCTGGCGCTGTGCGTTATACCTTGGTCGATGGGCACGTCTGCCACGAGGCCTGAGTAACCCCAGGGGCCGCTCTGCGGCCCATTCGCGGGGCAAGCCCGCTCCCACAGGACCTTCGCAATCATCAAGGTAAGCGCAGAACCTGTGGGAGCGG